>NZ_JAUBPN010000071.1:0-1722 GCF_036700745.1 Microcoleus sp. S36a_B3
CAGCATCCCAGAAATTAGCGCGGCAATAATAACCATCAGCTACCAAATAGCGTACAGATTCTGGCAATAAAGAACGGGTTTTTTTTTAAATGTTGAGCATAGTCGTCAACTCTTGTTATCTCAGGCGTTGAGCATAGTCGTGCTTTTTTTTTAGTTGGTTTTTTTGATTTTCTTTTCCTTTGAGCAGTGAGGGGATTTTTGGGTAGTTCTGTGGGAGGACGCCAGGGTGTTTGTTGTACACTCACACTATAAGACAAATGAGTTTCCACTTCGACCACAGAAACAGGGTAAGCTCATCTAATTTGGTATAAATTGTACTTGACAAAAAGACAACTATAGAAAACGTGGCATTCACGTATGAGCAATTCTATAATGCCTTAAAAGCTAAGTCATCAAGCCGTAAAACTCAATGGATAAAGGATTCCTGCCCGCCCGGCCAACGTAATCGTCAAAGCAACCACGCTCAGAAGCCCCACCTATTTCCATGCAAGAGTTACAAGGGAGCTTGTCAAGTTATTTTGATGACGTACCCGACCCAAGAGTGAACCGAACCAAACGCCACCTACTGAAAGACATTCTCGTCATTGCCATATTATCTACAATAGCTGGAGGTGAGGGATGGGAAGACATGGAAAATTATGGAATCAGTAAGCAGCAATGGTTGCAAAAATTTTTAGACTTACCCAATGGCATCCCGAGCGATGATACCTTTCGACGAGTTTTTGAAAAGCTAGACCCGAAAGTTTTAGAACAGAAGTTGACTCAATGGGTTAAACAATTAATGGGGCCAGTTGACCAACAAGTTATCCCGATTGATGGCAAAAATCTCCGAGGTTCTTATGACCGAAAAACCGGGGTAAATAATTTACATTTAGTGACAGCTTGGGCTAGCGAAAATCGGTTGGTACTTGGACAAGTTAAAGTGGAAAACCATTCCAATGAAATCACAGCTATCCCAGCTCTATTGGAATTAATCGATGTCACCGGAGCGATTATTACGATGGATGCGATGGGTACTCAGACCGAGATTGTGCGGCTGATTCGTCAAAAAAAAGCCGATTATGTCGTTACCCTCAAAAAGAATCATCCAACTCTTTACAAACAAGTCAAGACCTGGTTTGAAACAGCCAGAGCCAACCAATTTGGTGGAATTGAAGTGAGTGAAGATTCCCGAACGGAAAAAGCACATCATCGAGTCGAAACTCGAAAAGTTTGGGCGGTTCCAGTGGCGGCACTAGGACGACTTTACAAACAAGAAGACTGGGCAGATATTCAGACTATTGTTATAGTAGAACGTTTCCGTTATTTGTGGAACACAACCACTCATGAAGTACAGTTCTACCTGAGTTCCTTACCCGTAGATGCCCAGGTTAATGGTCGCGCTATTCGTCAACATTGGAGCATTGAAAATCAAGAACATTGGATTTTAGATGTCACTTTCAATGAAGATCGATGTCGCATTCGGTCGTTGAATAGCCCTCGGAACTTCGCTGCTATCAGACGGATGTCCCTGAATGCTGTCAATCAAGAAACTACTCTCAAGCGTAGCTTGCGACAGAAAAGGAAACGGGCTGCAATGAATGATGAATACATGATGCTTCTTCTCAAATCCTTTTGTCAAGACTGATTGAGATGCTCTTACCCTGACCACAGAAATTACAGAAATTTCTAATCCCTCTTCTGGTCTGCCAGCTACACCATTATAAAAGCTAGCTTTCCCTT
>NZ_JAUBPN010000016.1:0-43459 GCF_036700745.1 Microcoleus sp. S36a_B3
TCGTGTGTTTTTTGAGCTTAACCTAAAAATTGCCTTTTTTTTGATTTTTGATTCAGATTCCAATAACTTTTGTAGCTAGGCGAGCCTCGCGTCCCTCTTCCAAAACTGTCCGAAGTATTGTTTAAAGGACTCTATTACCACCGGTTCGAGGGTGGCTAGAGATTGAATGAAATGAGGTGCTGACGTCAGCGAGATTTCCATTCCCAGCATGGGTAGAAATGGTTCTTGACAGTATTCAGTAGCTACTTTGACTTGCAGGCTAGAATTTGGGTAGGGACACATGATGCAACGGCTGACGCCTAGTGTTTGTCCCAGACTGTTAACTGTTTGCTGCCAAATAGTATCGAGATCCAAGCTTCGACGAATCTTTCTGCCAATTTGGAGTAAAAGTTTTTGCGATTGAGCTGATATTTGCTGATTCATAGCAACCCTTTTTGTACCAGACTAGCAACCAGTTTACCACTGCACCCATAGAGCAGGAATTTACTGAATTTGCCCGACTCCGGCTGTCCTACTTGGGACTTACGTAATTACACTCAAATTTTGACACAGGCAGTTAAAGATTACTACCTAGTCTCAGTTGCTTTACAGGGTCTTTATGATTCTCACATACAATTTGGAGTGCCAAGTTTTCTCGATGGTCGTTTGCATTAGAGGATTGGCAACCTTAATCAGTCCTATAGGTTGACATTAAGTTTTTGTAAGGTGGGCTATTTGAGGGGTATATTCGGCTGTGTAAATCCTCATGGAGACTGACACAGAGGAGCTTTGAGCCGTACCCATCGGATTCGGGTGATGGAAATTCTGGGTGAGACCCCTCATCGACGGGGGCGATCGATCTGAGTCCAAAACACCAAATGATATCAATTCCGGTTGCACTCGTTATGATGTTAACTGTTAACTGTTAACTGTTAACTGTTAACTGTTGACTGTTAACTCTTGACTGTTAACTCTTGACTGTTGACTGTGAATTTACTATTCCGATGAAAAGAGGATTTGATATGAGGGAGTTTGACTGCGGATAAAGTAAAAATTAATACTGCTGTTGGCAATATAGTTTGTGTGCGATAAAATCACCTAATATCGATAACTTTTATTGACGAGACGGAAGTAATATTAATTCCGGTTGTACTCATACATGATGTTCACTGTTCACTGTTCACAGTGAATTTACTATTCCGATGAAGAGATGATTTGATATAAACCATGCACGAATAGCTATATTTTACTTATTTCCTATTCCTGATTCCTGATTCTTAATTCCCTCAAGATCCATCCTTGAAACTTGTTAAATATCCGTAAGTTTGCTATTGCCTATCCTACAGATAAAGGTTTTGTATCCAAGACTATAAATCCTTCTGGCTTATTCCTGATTCTTCCTATCGATTACCTCCGTTAAATATTGTATACTTCGATTACGCTGAACTTCTTTCTTCCTTCAATGTGCCGATTGCCCCTAGTTAATTTTTAAAGAGTGGTTCTTGATAAAGCGGCACAGTAAAAGTAACAGTCGAACCTAGTCCTTCCCCCATACTGTAAAAATTTACTTTACCCCCCATTGCTTCTATTAGTCTTTGAGAAATAGCCAATCCTAAACCAGTGCCGCCGTACTGCCTGGTGCGATCGCCGTCCACTTGAAAAAACGACTCAAATAATTTATCTTGTTTGTCGAGAGAAACCCCAATTCCAGTATCAGCAACTCGGATTTTCACCATTCCGGGAAACTGCTGGTTGTAAAAAGTTACCTTTTTTTTGATAACTTCGACACTGATGCGAATTCCCCCTTCTCGGGTAAATTTAATTGCGTTGCCGCTGAGATTCAATATTACCTGAAGCAGGCGTTGGTAGTTGCCGTATACCACAATTTCGTCCTCGGCTGCGGGGATTTGAATTTGAAATTGCAATCGCTTTTGCTGCACTTGAACTTGTGTAAAATTCTCAACTTGCTGCAACAGTTCGCCGAGTTTGACGGGAGCGAAGTCTAACTCCATTTTGCCGGCTTCGATTTTAGCGATATCCAAAATATCGTTAATCACATTGAATAAGTGTAAGGCCGATCGATAAGCTTCTTCGATAAATTGGTGTGCTTCTTCGGGGTCATCGGCCATGCCGTCTAGAAGCAGTTTCAGGAAGCCGAGGATGCCGTTGAGGGGCGTGCGGAGTTCGTGGGAAGTATTGGCAAGAAATTGACTTTTAAGTTGAGAAAGAGCGACGGCTTCGGCGCGGGCTTGTTCTAATTCTTGGTAAAGTGTAGCGTGGGCGATCGCGCTGCCGACTTGAGCGACTAACTCGCGGGCGAATTCGAGCTCGATTGGACTCCAAGAAGGGGAACTGCCGCAGCGGTGCAAACATATCAGGGCATTGGGTTGTTCTTCATAGGAAGTAGCTGCTACGAGCGCGGAATGGCGATCGAACGGATCGGCGACGGGGGAGGCGTAATCGACTGCTACGGGTTTTAAAGTGGCTAAAGTTTGAATCCACCCAGGCTGTTCGGCGGCGCGGAGTTCTAATCCGAGCATCGAAGAGTAAGGTTCTTGCCGGTACTCAGCTACTACTTTAAAAGTTTTCGATTGGAGACTGTCGATTTGATTTCTCGAAAGCGGGGGCGAGCAATCGCTGGCAATTAATTCTTGTAATTCGGGGGTACAGACTGGAAAATTGTGTTGATTTTCTGAGGCTATGTATGGCGAAAATTCGATTATTTCACTTTGTTTGTGGGAGGAGCAGATGATGCAGCGACTTGCATTTAAAATTTGACCAAAACTGTTAGCTATTTGCTGCAAAATTGTCTCTAGATCGAGGGTTTTATGCAGATTTTTAGCGATTTCGGAGATAATTTTGCGGTCGATTTCCGAGTAGGAAGGGAGGCTGATACCGATGCGATTCGCTGAATACAGCATTTGTTCGCGATCGTCCGGGGTAGATGACAATGCTGGATCTGGGATGAATTCTGGGGCATCTGCCGACAATTCTGCGGGTTTGTCAGACAGCAGCCTTCCCATAACTAAGACTTTTGCAGCTTTACCGTTTGAGTCGATCGCCGGAGTGACTGTCAAATCGAACAGAAAATATTGTCCGGCGTGACAAAATGGATAGCTGAACCGTTGCGGTACAAGGGTTTCGATCGCCCGCTGCAGCAGATCGAGATAAGGTGCGGGGGTGATTGGTTGCAGGGTTTCGCTGAGGGGGCGATCGACAATTTGTTCTGCACTGAGGTTGTACTGTTCGGCTTTTTGCCAGTAAAAAGATAGATATCGACCCGTTGCGTCTTGGGTAAATACTAATTCTGCCCCTAACTCTTCAAAAAAGGCTGTAGAGGCGAGGCTCGATCGCCGGAAATCCGTGTTAGAGTCCATCAGATTAGGGATAAAAGTAATTCGGATTTTTGAGTATTGAGTTTTTATAGCAAGAAGCAGAAGGCAGAAGGCAGACTTCTGTTGCAATCGATCGCATGGGGAAAGTGCAATGCGAGAATGTCCTAACCGTCAGGGCGGTGGCGATCGTTTAAAACTCAAGACTCAAAATTGTTTTGGGCTTCGATCGTTAAGTTGTGAGTTATGGAAGAAGAAAGAAGGAAGTTCGGCAACGGATTGTGTAACGGATGTCAAGGATTTCAGTCCGATGGAAGTCGGAAGATGGAAGATGAATTCGCTTGTTTTGGATTTAACGGATGTAACGGATAGGAAGAATGAAAAAGCAATCTTCCTATCGTGTTTTAGTAATGGCAAAACCTCCTATTTTTCGGGCGCGTTTGCTATATCGAGCCAATACAAAAATGTTGGTTTTTAAATTAATTATTCATAGCTGGCAACTCACAATTTACAAATTTTTTAGGCTGATTCCATTGGGTTTTGAGGTATATCGTGTCCTGTCGATTGACCGAGCTAAAATTGGTTCATAGTGCGGACGACCGTCCGTTTTCTGGTTACGGACTCCCAGACGTACTACGAACCATTTTTGTTGCGATCGTAGACCTGACATGATATTATTAATGAGTTTACCAATAATATTTTTTTATTTCTAACTCAACTCAAAACTCAAAATTATTTGCGATCGGCAGTTTTGGGTAATTCAACTATAAAAATTAAGATTTAGGAATTAGTAGCGCGCACGGATTAACGATATAGTTGGAAAATTACGCCAAAATTTGAGGGTGCGAACAAATCAAGCCGGGGAATCGATCGCGCATTTTTTGCTTCATAAAAAAGAAAACTTCCGAGGTTGTGAGTTGGCCGGCGCGAGTTCGGAAAAACCTCTAGCTTTCGCGGCAAAATCTGCCGGTTCTCGAAGCCTGATTTTGGGCGGGCGAGATCTAATTTCACAGCCAGCAGATTTGCGGGCGCTGTCTCGGGCGAGAGAAACTCAGTCGTTCCACTCACCGCGGGGCGGGATTGGGGGGTTGCGGCGCAAGCTCATAGCGCGATCGTCTTCGCGGCGTTCGCCTCTGAGCCACTGCTTGATTGCTGTTTCAATTACTTTGTTGGGGTCATTGGTCAAGTGCTTAATTTGGTCTAGCAGTTCAGGATCGATATGGATGGACAGTTCCACTTTTTCTGATGAACTGTGGGAGGATATACTTGACTCGCTCATAGTTAAAAAATCCTAGTTTTAATTCTTAAGTTTCAATTCCTTCTAGGAATTTACGCTTTTTTGTTGTGAAGGAAGTGTTTTGAAGGAAGTGATGCGTTACTCCTAGTAGAGATTCGCAGCGGATCAAAACCTGTATTTTGTACACCCTGACCGTCCCGCTTCCATAATTTGACCAAATTATCTGGTTGTTGTCAACCGCCAGCTTGTTCTCACCAATGTTTTTGAGGTGGCGAAGGCCCGGGAGTAGAGCAACCTGACTGGATTGGAGGTTTGAGAGGGGATGTTGGCGATCGGCTTTTCCCCAACCGTTCAACAGCTTTCTGTACAATACAACAAAAGTCAATATTTTGCCGATAGGTTTTATGACTAACGTTCCTGTATCTCGCATTCGTAATTTTTCGATTATTGCTCACATCGACCACGGAAAATCCACTTTGGCCGATCGCCTGTTGCAGCAAACTGGGACTGTGCAGGCACGGCAGATGAAGGAGCAGTTTTTAGACAATATGGATCTCGAACGCGAACGCGGCATTACGATCAAGCTGCAAGCGGCTCGGATGAATTATACTGCCAAGGACGGTCAGGAGTACGTGCTCAATCTGATCGACACTCCCGGACACGTAGACTTCTCCTATGAGGTTTCGCGATCGCTGGCTGCTTGCGAAGGGGCGCTGCTGGTGGTTGACGCATCTCAAGGCGTAGAAGCACAAACCTTGGCAAATGTCTATCTTGCCTTGGGAAATAATTTGGAAATTATTCCGGTTTTAAATAAAATTGACCTGCCGGGGGCGGAACCGGAACGGGTAAAAGGGGAAATTGAAGAAATTATCGGTCTGGACTGTAGCGGGGCGATTGAGGCTTCTGCTAAGGAAGGAATTGGTATTGATGAGATTTTGGAGGCGATCGTCGAAAAGGTGCCGCCGCCGCAGGATACTGTTGATAAACCGCTGAGGGCGCTAATTTTTGACAGTTATTACGATGCTTATCGCGGGGTAATTGTGTATTTCCGGGTGATGGACGGAAGTGTTAAAAAGGGCGATCGGGTTTTGTTGATGGTTTCGGGGAAGGAATATGTCATTGATGAATTAGGAATCCTTTCACCGACTCAAGTTCAAGTAGACGAACTGCACGCGGGGGAAGTTGGTTATCTGGGTGCGGCAATTAAGGCAGTAGCTGATGCTCGCGTCGGCGATACGATTACTTTGGTCAAGAAGCCTGCACCGGAGCCTTGGCCGGGTTATACGGAGGCTAAGCCGATGGTTTTTTGCGGCTTGTTCCCGATCGATGCTGACCAATTTCCCGACTTGCGGGAAGCTTTAGAAAAACTCGAACTCAACGATGCGGCGCTTTCCTACGAACCGGAAACTTCAAGCGCGATGGGATTTGGTTTTCGCTGCGGTTTCTTGGGTTTGCTGCACATGGAAATTGTGCAGGAAAGACTGGAGAGAGAATACAATTTGGATTTGATTGTTACGGCTCCTTCTGTGGTTTATCAAGTCACAACAATTAAAGGAGAAGTGTTAACAATTGACAATCCGAGTCACTTGCCAGATCCTCAGTATCGGGAGAAGATTGAGGAACCTTATGTGCGGGTAGAAATGCTGTCGCCGGAAAACTATGTGGGGACGCTGATGGAGTTGTCTCAAAATCGGCGGGGCATTTTTATGGATATGAAGTATCTGAGTCAGGGGCGGACTACGCTGGTTTATGAGTTGCCTTTGGCGGAGGTGGTGACGGACTTTTTCGATCAGATGAAATCGCGATCGCGCGGTTATGCGAGTATGGAGTATCACATCATCGGTTATCGCGAAAATCCGTTGGTGAAGTTGGACATTTTAATTAATGGCGATCCGGTTGATGCTTTGGCGATGATTGTGCACCGGGATAAGGCTTATAATGTGGGCCGCGGTTTGACGGAAAAACTCAAGGAGTTGATTCCGCGCCATCAGTTTAAGGTGCCGATTCAAGCAACAATTGGTGCTAAGGTGATTGCTTCGGAACATATTCCGGCTTTGCGGAAGGATGTGTTGGCGAAGTGTTACGGCGGCGATATTTCGCGGAAGAAGAAGCTGCTGCAAAAGCAGGCGAAGGGTAAGAAGCGGATGAAGTCTGTTGGTACTGTGGATGTGCCACAGGAGGCTTTTATGGCTGTGCTGAAGCTCGATCGCGATTCGTAGTTTGTATGTAGGTATTTTGTTGGGGACAGGCCGTCGGGCCTGTTCCCAACGGGAGCATCTCAGTTTTGAATTTATAGTGCGATATTAAGAACTCGCACGCTCAATAAAAAAATGCTTTTTGCCAAACACCAGATGCTCCCATCGCATTGACGCAGGTGTCAAAGCAGCCATCGCTCAAGCAATTGAAAAACATCGCAGACTAGGACAATCAATTAGAATCTGGCGTGACGGTAAAATCGTGACTTTAACCGCTGCTGAGATTCCACCAAGAGCCGACAGCGACACTGCTTTTTAGCCTTGAGAAACCGGGTTGTTTACGGAAATACTTGATTTGACGCTTTAACAGTCGTCAAAAACCCGGTTTTTTGGGTATTTATGCGTAACTCCTTAGATAACTACACACAGAAGCGATCGCATAACAAACAACCAATAATCAATAACTTAAAACTGATTTATTGTCAACAGTATTTTCCCGAAAATATTCAAGCTTTAATAAAAATTGCTAGGTGACATTTGCGAATTATAGCACTTTGTTCAATATATTTGAAAATGCTAAGTTAATTAAAGATTTGATGAAAGAGACGCATAAGTGTTTACATAGGCGATCGCAATTTTGTTATTCTGTTAGCAAGTTTCATTCGATCGACTGAATTTTTGTACCACAGTCCTACCCCCTAAACAGAACGGCAGTTTCCACAATGAGAATTTTAGTCACAGGCGGTGCGGGTTTCCTCGGTTCCCACCTAATCGATCGCTTAATGGCCCAAGGAGACGAAGTAGTCTGCCTGGATAACTTTTACACCGGGACTAAACGCAATATCCTCAAATGGCTGGACAACCCCTACTTTGAGCTGATCCGCCACGACATCACCGAACCGATTAGGTTAGAGGTAGATCAGATTTACCATCTCGCCTGTCCAGCTTCCCCTATACACTATCAGTACAATCCTGTCAAGACAATTAAAACAAACGTCATCGGCACGATGAATATGTTGGGATTGGCCAAACGGGTAAAAGCAAGATTCTTTCTCGCTTCCACTTCCGAAGTGTACGGAGATCCTGACGTACATCCACAAACAGAAGATTATCGCGGCAACGTTAATTGTATCGGAATTCGCAGTTGTTACGACGAAGGCAAACGAGTAGCTGAAACCTTATCTTTTGATTACCACCGTCAAAATGGGGTAGACATTCGAGTTGTGCGAATCTTCAATACCTACGGCCCCCGGATGTTGGAAAATGACGGCAGAGTTGTCAGCAATTTTATTGCTCAAGCTTTACGAAATCAGCCGCTGACTGTTTATGGCGACGGTTCCCAAACCCGGAGTTTTTGCTACGTTTCTGATTTGGTAGAAGGATTTATTCGCTTGATGAATAGCGACAAAATTGGGCCGATGAATTTGGGGAATCCAGGCGAATACACTATCTTGGAGTTGGCACAAAAAATTCAAAACATGATTAATCCAGGGGCAGAAATTATCTTCAAACCTCTGCCGGAAGACGATCCAAAACAGCGACAACCGGATATTACTCGTGCTAAAACTTGGTTGGGGTGGGAGCCAACCGTGCCCCTGGATCGAGGTTTAGAATTGACTGTGAAAGATTTTCGCGATCGCATCGAGGGAAACCAACAGTAGAGATAGGGAGAGGGGGAGAGGGGAAGAGGGGGAGAGGGGGAGAGGGGAAGATGAAAATATAGGGTACAAGAATTTTCTACTTATCTCTTCCTTCTTATCTCTTCCTTCTTATCTCTTCCTTCTTCCTTCGTCCTTCTTCCGACGGACTTACATCCGTTACATCCGTTACATCCGTTACATCCGTTACATCCGTTACATCCCGTACATTGCTCGTTGCCGAACTTCCTTCTTCCTTCTTCCTTCTTATCTCTTCCTTCTTCCTTCTTCCTTCTTCCTTCTTCCTTCTTCCTTCATTTCCATCTGATTAATTCACTAACTTTGAGGACATTTATATGCGTGTTTGCGTCATCGGTACAGGATACGTCGGCTTAGTTACCGGCACTTGCTTAGCACACATCGGACATCACGTTATTTGCGTAGACAACAACGAAGAAAAAGTTAAATTAATGAAGTCTGGACAGTCGCCAATTTTTGAACCCGGACTGTCTGAATTAATGCACTCTGCCTCTCAATCTGGCAACCTAGAATTTACTTCAGATTTAGCAGCAGGAGTGGCTCACGGGGACATTTTATTCATTGCCGTGGGAACCCCTCCTTTGCCTACGGGGGAAAGCGATACTCGCTACGTAGAAGCGGTGGCGCGCGGCATTGGAGCTCACCTCGACGGCGATTACAAAGTGCTTGTCAATAAATCCACGGTGCCCATCGGTTCGGGGGATTGGGTGCGGAGGATTGTATTAGATGGTTTGGCTGAACGTCAAAAACCTCAAAGCGGTGATGGGGCTACTGGTGAGGAAGTAGCAGCAAAAACTGGCGTGCAATTTGATGTGGTTAGCAATCCAGAGTTTTTGCGGGAGGGCTGCGCTGTTCACGATACGTTTAATCCCGATCGCATTGTTCTCGGCAGCAACTCTCAGCGAGCTATTGATATGATGCTAGAGTTGTACAAGCCGATTGTCGATCGCAAGTTTGCCGAAAATCAGTCATTGGCGGCAGTACCTGTCGTGACAACAGATATCAGTTCGGCGGAGATGATTAAGTACGCAGCTAATGCTTTTTTGGCTACGAAGATTAGCTTTATTAATGAAGTAGCTAATATTTGCGATCGCGTTGGTGCAGATGTTACCCAAGTAGCCAAAGGTATCGGTTTAGATTCGCGAATTGGCGGCAAGTTTCTGCAAGCCGGCATCGGTTGGGGCGGTTCTTGTTTCCCCAAAGATGTTTCAGCTTTAGTTCACACTGCTGAGGATTACGGCTACGAGGCACATTTGCTCAGGGCGGCGGTGGAAGTTAACGAACGCCAGCGCTTGATTGCTATTGAGAAATTGCAGCAAGTTTTGAAGATTCTTAAAGGTAAAACAGTCGGACTTTTGGGTTTGACTTTTAAGCCGGATACTGACGATTTGCGGGATGCTCCTTCGCTGAATTTAATCGACAATTTGAACCGATTGGGAGCGAAAGTTAAAGCTTACGATCCGATTGTTTCTCAGACTGGAATGCGTCACGGTTTGTCGGGAGTTTTGGTAGAAACAGATCCCGAAAGATTGGCTGACGGTTGCGATGCTTTGGTGTTGGTGACTGATTGGGAACAGTTTCGCAGTTTAGATTATGAAAAAATGGCGAAGTTGATGGATCATGCGGTGATGATTGATGGCCGCAATTTCTTAGATAAGAAGGTTTTAGAAGCGGCTGGTTTCCAATATGTGGGAATTGGAAGGTAAGAAAGAGTTTTGAGGATCATCTAAATCCTGTAGGGGGCGCCGCAGCGCACCTTACATTTACTCGAAGATCGGAAAGAGAACAATAGAAGAGGGCGGGCACTCTTGACACCGCCCCTACAGAAATCAAAGGTGTCGAACAATCGCGGGTTTACTCGACGCGCCTGCTTTAAAAACTTTCCATTAATGTTTTTTCTTGAGCGTAAACATCGCGTAGTTGTTGCAGTGCTGAGGCTGAAATTACCGATTTAACTGTAGCGACTAATTTACCCCATTCCAGCAAGCTGTCAACTGAAACAGCCGCTTTGAAGTTGTACGTATAAAATTTAGTCCAAAATTCTGGTGCTTGGGTGCGTTTCCAGCGTTTGTACCATCCGAGAAAATCTTGAGCGCAGGCTGGTTTTACTTCTAAGATTGGGGGGAAATCGGCGTAGCTGACGAATCTACTGAGGCCTTTGGCGTGTACGTACACCATGTTGTGACAGCATTCGATCCGGTAAATTTGGTCTGGTGTGATGTTGAATAAAAGCGCTACTGTTTCTTCGGTGACAAATCTCGATCGCGGATTGACGACTGACGATTTGTGAATAATTTTTGATGTGCCGATCGCTAACGATCTTAACTGATTGTCTGATATCATTGTAGCTGCGTATCCTAGTGGTAGGTAAATCTATCTGTTAGGTGCGAGTGACAGAAATTATCTGTCGGAATTAATTTTAACTGGCGATCGACTTTAGTTTCGCTGACTCAGCCACAAAATGGATACAAGCCCCGACTCCCGCAGCTAACAGCCCCAAATTTTAGATGCTTGTTCCCGATCGTAGATTCCTGTGTGAAATCAATCTAAAATCTAAAATTGACTGACTGACCGATCGCCTTTTGATACAATATACTAAATCCAAAATTTTGTAAATACTGAATATGAGCAAAGGCTTAGTCAGGTTGCGGGTTAGAGAGTTGGCCGCCGAGAAGGGATGGACGCTCAAGGAGGTTGCGGAGCGATCGGGCGTGGGCTACAGTACGATTAGCAATTATGCCCGATCTCAGGGCATGGCGATGGTTGATTTTGCGGCAGTCTACAAGTTGGCTCGCACCTTTGATGTGATGATTGAAGATTTTGTGGAAATCATGGAAAAATAGGTGCTGTTGGGCGATCGAGCATTTGGTAGAGATTGTAGCAGTTTTAAATCGGATAAACAACAGTCCCCTAATTAGGAATATACAGTGCCGTTTGCCTACCATAAAAACATCCCAAAAACTTGTCGGGGATGGCTCGCCGACATCTCACAAATCCACGTAAAATCTCACAAATTGGCCCCCAGCACACGATCAATTCATATCAACATCTTACCCAATTAATTAATCGTACATTTTAATTACTTGTGGGTGGGTGCGGGTTTTTCAGATGATTCATTTTTAGGTTCTTCCTTACTTACTATGCTAAATCAATAGCTAAACAAGTGAAAATATCTGAACAAATATATAGAAAAGTAAATCAAGTCCTTGTCAAGCTTGACCTGCAGGGCTAGTTTAATTGTTAATTCTCAAAGAGCCACAAGAGTTTTTGAGAGCGAATTACAGTCATGACCACAAAAAAGGGTACTAAAGTTCTAACAGAACTTCTGAATATACAAGGAATTAAAGTAACTCAAATAAGTCAACTAACAGGAATTAGAATAATATTACAGGTGGAGTCAATCTATAGAGAAAGTCATTGTCATCATTGCGGACAAAAAGTAATAGATTACATCAAAATCATCGATATGTAGTAAAAGATTTATCGTGGGGAGAGCAGCCTCTATTTTTAGAAATAAACAGGCGACAGTTTAAATATAAAAAATGTGGCCAACCATTTAGCGAAAAATTGGACTTTATGAACAACCAAAGAACTTATACAAAACGACTAGCAAATACAACAATCAAGTCAGTGTTGTCGAGTGATATTCACAGTGCAGCAAAACAACGAGTAGTCACAACAGAAGAAATAGAAAGAATGTTGTCAAATGCTTTATAAAAATTATCATCAAAACCATCAAATTAAAAAAAACTAGGAATTGATGAAATAGCTTCAATCAAAGGTCAAGGAAATTACTGTACCGTATTAATCGATTTAGAAACATCTAAATTAATTACAATTGTCAAAGGAAGAACACAAGCTGAAATAGAGCCAGTCATTAATTCATGGTATTCAGAGGTTTTAGAACAAATATAAGAAGTGAGTATAGATTTGTGGGAATGTTACCAAACCCTAGAACAAAAACTTATGCCAAATACTCAAGTAGTAGCGGATAGATTTTATGTAATGGTACAAGTTAACAAGGAGTTAGACACACAAATAAAGCGCGAAAAAAGGCAATAATAGATTTAACTAAAAAATCAAAATTCTCCCCAAAAACAGCAGAATGTCAACAAGCATTAGAGAGAATAAACGACAGTAAATATTCATTATTAAAAAATGAAGACGATTTAAATGAAAAGCAAAATATCAAATTAATGGAGATCAAGAAATTTGTTTTAATATGGCATAAATGCAAAATTAAAAGAAAATTTCAGACAAATATTTGAAAAGAAAAGAACAAATTGGTTGAGCGGATTGTTGAGGATTGGGATCGGGCATCAAAGAGCCAAACAATATTTTCCTGATAGTGTGAAGACTATTACCAATTGGCTTTACGGAAGATAAATGCTTACTTTAATAATAGGACGACAAGTAGTTTTGTTGAGGGCATTAACAACAAGCTTAAGTTAATAAAGCGTTATGCATATGGCTTTAGAAATTTTAAAAACTACAAAAATAGATGTTTGCTGTCCTGGGCATTTTAATTGTTAATTTGGCATAGTAAGGAAGGAAGGAAGGAAGGAAGAAAGAGCCAGTAAAAACCACCATTAATCAGTTCCTATTTTATCTAAAAAGTCATTACAAAGCGTGTCTATAGCTTCTAAGAACGGTGAATTTATCTCAAAATATAGTCACCACTGATGAACAGTGTTCAATAAAATGCGTTCCCCCTGCACTCAATCGCAGACAAAATTGAATTATCTGCGTCCATCGGTGTTAATCCGCTGGAAATCTGCGGTTGACAGAGCGAATATTTATGCAGCCCAACTCTAATAACTATTATGCTTCAAATGTGGCAACCGAAACCCGATCGCGCCCTGCAGCTTTCGCCCGATAAAGCGCCTCATCGGCGATCGCAATTAACGCCCCCGGCTGCGACATCGGTGCTGGAATGCAGCAAGCCACACCCAAACTCAGCGTCACGTATTCGCTGACACTAGACTTGGCGTGAAGTATCTCTAAATCTCTCACCTGTTGGTTGATAATTTCAGCTACGCAAGCGGCACCATCAATATCCGTATTCGGCAAAACTATGGCAAATTCTTCTCCACCGTAACGCGCAACTAAATCAGCCGATCGCTTTACCGAACGCTGGAGAACCGCAGCCACCTGTCGCAAACATTCATCCCCCGCTTGGTGCCCGTAAGTATCGTTATAAAGTTTGAAATAATCGATATCGCACATAATCAAAGACAGCGGTGCTTCTTCCCTCGCCAAACGTCGCCATTCCGTATCGAGATAGTCATTAAAAAAGCGACGGTTTCTTACTTCAGTCAAACTGTCGTAAGTTGCCAAATATTGCAAGGATCTATTCACCGTTTCTAACTGCCGTTTTTGCTGCAGCAACTGACGATTGAGCACCGTTAATTGCTGTTCGGCTGCGTGGGTTCTGAGCAAATTTCTTACCCTCGCCAGCAATTCCCTCTCGTCAAAAGGCTTTGCAATATAATCGTCAGCACCCGCATCCAAACTTTCGATCCGAGCTTCCATCCCCGATCGCGCTGTCAAAAAGATTACCGGAGTCGAATTCAATTCTGGCGTATTCCGAATCTCCTTGAGCAGATCGAGTCCATTTTGTCGGGGCATGATTTGGTCGCTCAAAATCAAATTTGGGCGCAATTGTTTAGCTTTTTCTAAACCTTCAATTCCATCCACAGCCACGGCAACTCGATAGTACGGCATTAATAAATTTTGAAGGTAATCTAGTAAAAAATTGTTATCTTCTACTACGAGCAACAGGGGTAATTCTTGTCTATTATTTGTTGATTTATTTGGATAAATTGTGCGGTCAAAATTCTTAGAATCCGGCGGCGAGGACGGAGGCGCGATCGCCCGGACATTTCCCGCGCCGCAATCTTGGCAGCTAAATCCATTCTGTCCAGCCAATTGGACGATCGCGCTCACCAACTGATGCGGGGACACAGGCTTCGACAAATACCTCTGAAACCCCGCAGAGAGCGCCGATCCATCGTCATCCCCCAGGTCTTCCGTGAGCGCCAACGCCGGCAGCAGTTCCCTGTGCTGGGACATTTCCATTGCTCTGACGCGACGGATCAAATCGCAGCCGTCGGCTTCCGACACCGCCATATCGCTCACCAACACGTCTGGCCGCGACTGTTCCAACTCGGCGATCGCTTCGCCGGCGCTAGCCACCGCCGTTACCTTAGCTCCAAATGCTTCCAGACCAGTTTTCATACATTCGCGGATCTCGGCGCTGCTTTCAACCACCAACACTTGCTTTCCCGCTAGGGGTTTGGAACCCTGTCCAGATATACTTTCCATTGCGCCCAGCGCAGCATTGTGAGCGATCGCATTGTTGCTGTTCGGCACCGGTAGCTGCACCTCAAATGTAGCCCCCTGTCCGATTCCGGGACTCTGGCCACAAACATTTCCCCCGTGCAGTTCCACCAACTGCCGCACAATGGAGAGTCCCAAGCCGAGCCGGTTTTGTTCCTTGGTTTGGAAGCTATCTGTGGGGCGGAAGTAGTCAAAGATGTACGGCAGATATTTGGGGTCAATCCCGCAACCGCTGTCGCTGACGCGAATCAGCGCGCCCGACACAGTAGACTCGATCTGTATTTGGACTAGACCGGGGGCGGAATCCGGGGTAAATTTGATGGCGTTAGCAAGTAAATTCCAGACTACTTGCTGCAAGCGTTCTGCATCTCCCAAAATGTAGGTGACAGCGGGGTCAAAATCTGTTTCAATGCGGATGTTTTTGGCTTCGGCGGCGGGGCTGAGGGTGTCGATCGCCGATTCCACGACAGACGGGAGGTGAACCCTGCCGACGTTGAGGTGTATTTTTCCGCGCAGCAGCCGCGAAAGATCCAGGAGATTATCTATTTGCAGGTTCTGCAGTCTGGCGTTGCGCTCGATGATTTCCAAAGCGCGGCTGGTAGTGGCTTCGTTTAACTTGCGCGATCGGGCTAGCTGTACCCATCCCAAAATCGCGCTCAGGGGCGATCGCAGTTCGTGGGAGGCGACTGCCAAAAATTCGTCTTTTGCCCGGTGGGCTTGGACTTGGGCTGCTTCAACAGCTTTGCGATCGGTGATGTCGAATCCGATCGCCAAATACTGACAGGGTTTTCCCTGAAAATCCAACAGCGGAACTACTGCTGCATAAACCCAATAATCGCTGCCATTCTTAGCTTGGTTCTTAATTTCTCCTTGCCAAACTTCACTTTTGGCAACAGTTGACCGCAAATTTTTGATCAATTCCGAAGATTTATATTCCGAGTAGAGAATTCCGAAATGGCGACCGATCAGTTCGGCGCGCGAATAGTTAGATATGCTACAAACTCGATCGCTGACGTAGTTGATAATTCCTCGGGCGTTTGTCCTCACCGCCAGTGCCGAGCGGTCGATCGCTCCTTTAAAATCTAAACATTCTTGTAGCGATAATTCTACTTCTTTTGTCATATAATTTTGGTTTTGGCGATCGGGCGCGTTTGGTTGCTGGCGATCGGTCTTATTCTTGCTCCGCTGTTGGATTTCCATTGCTTCTATTTTTCCCTGACGGCTGATAGCTAATCTACTCACATCCTGATTCATTATCACTGTTTTGTTCCCCGCAAATGGGTGCAATATTTTGTATCTGTTCATGATTAAAATTCGGCCGTCCGCACATCCAATAAGGAGTCACTTCAGATTTTATTGATTGTTGGGCAAAATTTTGTCAATCTGAGGGCATATTTTCTCGAATTTTACCGAATCGTGCCATCTGTAACAATTCTCAACTTTTTTCTCACAATTTGCCTGTCGCATCTACCTTAAAATTTCTTCTTCCCGAGGCTTCTGGGTTTCCCGCATTCTGCCTCACCTTTACTCAAGCATATCGATGTCGGAGCTTAACATTTCTCAAAGAACTGGCAGGGAAAAAGCTAACAAAATCCGTGTCTGGCGATCGTCGGGAACTTCTGTTAAATTATTTTCTTCTACATCTTGACAGTCCTGTAAATATTATGTATTATCAAATGTAGTATATTTAACAATAGACCAGACCAACTGCATTAACGCACTCAAGTATTAACAGGTAGAGAAAAATTGTCTGTGAATTTAAACTATGTACGCGAGGAATTTGAACAAAGAGCATTTGATTATGACAGTTTAATTCCCCGCCTCATTCCGCACTATCGCGAGCAACACGATTTAATACTGCAGTTAATACCTTTTGAAACCAATGCTAACATACAAATTCTGGATTTAGGCGCGGGGACTGGCATACTGTCGGCTCTGATTATGCAAGCATTTCCTCAAGCGAAAGTCCTAGCCTTTGACATGGCGGAAAATATGCTGAAAATTTGTCAAACTAACTTGTCAGCTTTCGGAAAACGCCTGAGATTGCAGCAGGGAAATTTCGCAGAAGCTGATTTCGGCAGCGGTTACGATTTGGTAGTTTCAGGGTTAGCAATCCACCACCTAGACAGCGCCGGGAAACAACAGCTATTTCACCAGCTTTTCCAGTCAATGAATCCAGAGGGAATCTTGCTAATTCGAGACATTGTGACAGGTGCTACTCCCAAGCTGACGGAGCAATACGAAAAGTTGTGGCGGCAGTACATGAAAGCCAGCGGAGAAGATGATGCAGCCTGGTTTCAAAACTATTTAAAAGAAGATATTCCTTCCTCTGTGGAAGAGCAAACAAAGTGGCTTGCAGAAGCAGGTTTTGCCGACGCAGCCTGTCACTGGCGCTATCTAAATTTTGCTATTTTTGGCGGAGTTGTCCGAAAGTAGTTTTTGTAGGGTGCGCCGAGGCACATCAGTTGAGAGTATGAGTAACTTTTGTTACTAATTTTGAGTATGGTAATTTTGAAACCAAGCTGCGTCAAAGAATTTTGCTTGCTTGAAATTTGAAAAATTGGAACGTTAATCGGAAGCTTTGGTTCAGAATTCAAACGCTGAAACTTAGTCAATCGGTGTGCCGAGACGCACCCTACAAACTAGCCCCCTTCTTAAGGATGGAACCGGAAATGCAATCAAAATCTCTTGATTAAGGAGGATTTAGGAAGATAAAGATTCGCGTATAAACTAGAAATACCAAGGATCTAAGACGAGAGTCAATACGCTTTTGTTCGCTCAATCTCTTTCGCAACACTAACAGCTCAAATAAACCAGATAGATCCAGAAAATTACTCAATAAATCAAGTAAAATTATGCACGATTCGCGATCGCTCAAAATCAGCAAATATCTCAGCAGACACCTGCGCCACGCGCCCTCGCGCATTGGCATTCAACTCGGGCCGGGGGGCTGGGTTCCGGTGAGCGAACTCCTCGATGCGTGCCAAAAGAATAACTTCCCCCTTCAGCTTGCAGAACTCAAACAAGTAGTCGCAGAAAATGACAAACAGCGCTTTTCCTTCGACTCCACAGGTACTCTAATTCGTGCCAACCAAGGACACAGCGTAGAGGTTGACTTGCAGTTAGAACCTGCTGTTTCCCCAGATATTTTGTATCACGGAACAGGTAGCACTGCGGTCGAGTCTATTCTCAGTCAAGGAATTAGGAAAATGTCGCGCCATCACGTTCATTTGTCGGCGGATATTCAGACAGCGCGTAAAGTAGGTGCCCGACACGGCATCCCGGCAGTCTTTGCTGTAGATGCCGCAGCAATGCAGCTTGACGGCTGTACATTTTACTGCTCGGATAACCAAGTTTGGTTAGTAGATTTTGTGCCTCCGAATTATCTCAAAGTCAATTGATAAATCTAGTATTTTTGTGGAAGATGGGCGCGGAAGCTTTTAAAATAAAAGTAAGTAGGAGTTGCAATAAGTGAGTGCTGAAGATATGAGCGATCGCCAAAACAATTTTACTCAAAATAATCCTCAAAATCGAGGGTTGCTCGGCTCTGGCTGGCGACCTCTCTACCGTCAATTTGATTTGGAACACCTGCTGCATTTAGCATCTAGCGATCCGGTAGAATTAGCTCAAAAAACTTTGGATGCAGCTAGCGATATTGCGGACGCAATGGGGCGGCATCAATATACCTGGTGGGCAAATATCTTAAATGTATTCTCGGAAAATACTCGCTACGAAATTGATGAATTTTGGGATTACATTACTCCGCAGCCAGTTTACCCGGATTACCGCTCCAAAGACGTTTTAGTTACTGAAACTCCGGTGGTGCAATTGGTCAGCCGCGCTAGCATTCCCATCGACTACGTTCTGAACAAACTCCAGGAGACTACTGTTTTCAAAGTTCTGGATTTGTTGGGGAAACCGGATGCGATTACTCAGTCTTGTAGGGAGCGGCATTTTTCTTATCCGCCGGAGCGGTTTGTAAGCTGGGAACGCTTGGAAGTTTTGGGTACTGTTTATGCTTATTGGGAGCGATGGGGCTGTTGGCTGCAAATTGACAGCTACGATAGGGGAAGACGCTGCTACACTCTGATTTGTAAAGATATTGCGCCGCTCGTTAGCAAGGCTACTTACAATTTGGCGGTGATTTTGAGCGGGTACAAAAGCCGCGTGGGACAGGTTCACAGTCAGTTCCCTATTCGGACTTTTTCTGCGGATGTTCAAAGTTTTACGGATACGGTTCAGCAGGCAATTCTCGACCAAAATCAGTTGGCTGTTTTGGTTAGCGGTGAACCGGGGACTGGCAAAACTGCTTGGACGCAAGCGGTAGCAAAGGAGATTTTGGTGCCGCTGGGTTATGTGATTTTTATTTTAGATCACGATGCTGTGGAAAATTTTGTGCCGCCGAGTTATTTGGAGCGGATTTGTATCATTATTAACGAGGCTGATAATTTGGCTCAAGATCGATCGACCGATGCGGCCCAACGCACTAACAAAACTGAACATATTTTGAGTTTGCTGGATGGAACTTTGTATCAAAGTGTTATGGATGAACACGGCATTCAATTTCAGCAAAAACTCGTAGTGTTGATGACTTGCAATACAACTGAAAGATTTGATCCTGCAATGTTGCGGAAGGGGAGAGTGGATTTTACCAGTGAATTTACGCAAAAATTTGTGTAATTTAATACAAAATACTGACAAAAAAATTAAATAATTGCACGAGCTGGACTTATTACCAAACCTCACAATTCTGAAGAAATCTTCAGAATTGAAAAATTAAGGTAAAATTTTTTTGAGTACCTATAGACACATTTCGTGAAAAATGATATGAATGATGGGTGATACCCTCCAAGGGTATCACCCGAGAGAGCAAATCAGGGAAACAGCATTTTTAATCAAAAACAGAATTTTTCTAACTTGACCGTCCTAAAAACGATACAGGCTGCGGCAGGGCTGTCGCGGCATCCCAAATTTTAGAAGCAAGTTCAAGCTCCAGTGATTCATCTGTGGAGTTTATCCAAAATCTCAAAATTCAAAACTCAAATTGACTGACAGTTATGGAGGAAATCCGAAACCGTGCAAACACTCGCCAGTTCAGCAACAAAGTCGGAGGCTGGGAAGGTCTGCCGACGGGAAAATTTCGATCGCCCACCAGCAACCCCAGAGGCAGACGTATTGGAGAGTAAAGAGCGATTTCGGCGGTTGGTGGAGCGCTCCGCCGACTCCGTAGCAATGGTAGATTGTGAAATGCGCTACCTGTCGGTTTCTAGTCGCTGGGAAACAGATGGCGCGATCGGCTGCGGTGAGGCGATCGGCCGCTCTCATTGGGAACTGTTCCCGAATCTCCCGGAATATTGGCAACAAAATGCTCGAGCTTGTTTGACTGGAGTTTTGGAATACAGCGAGTTTGTCACAGGACGATCGCCCGTATGTGAAGCAGAACAAATCGAAGGCTGTGGCAGCGGACGGGTAAAATGGGTATTTTTGCCCTGGAAAAATTGCTCTGGTGCGATCGGCGGTTTGCTCCTGTTTGCCGAAAAGATAGCTGAGGAACTCGCCCCAAAAAATGGCTACCATAAATTAACCTCAAATGTCAAAACCCCGCAGTTAGAAATCAAACGAAAACTAACTCCAATTGCCCTCGAAAATGCTGCGGATACAGTTTTTTTCACAAGTGCCGAAGGTCAAATTTGCTACGCGAACAAAGCCGCTTGTAATCTGTTTGGTTACTCGGAATCGGAACTGCTAAACCTGACAGTTAGCGACATCGATTCGCAGTTTTCAGTATCGGATTGGCCGGAACTCTGGGAGAAACTCAAACAGCAAAGCAACTTCACTTTTAAAGCCACTTACAAAACCCGAAATGGTGCCTGTTTTCCCGTCGAAGTTAAAGTCAATTATTTAGAATACGGCGGTTGTGAATACTGCTGCGCGATCGCCAGAGACATTTCGGCTCGTATCGCAGCCGAATCAGCGCTTTTAGAAGCAAAAGAGCAACTTCAAGCTGTCTTGGATGCCGTACCCGGATTAGTTTCTTGGGTAAGTTCCGATTTGCGTTACTTGGGAGTAAATCGACATTTAGCTACTGCTTACCAAATGCCGGCTGAAATATTTTCTGGTCAGAAAGTTGGTTTTTTAGATACAAGCCCTAAATTTAACGATTTAGTATACGATTTTTTTGCCAGTCCCCAAAAGAAGACATCTCAAGAAGTAATAACAAACATCAGAGGAGAAGATAAAACTTATTTAATAGTCGCTCAAAAATATCATAAAAATACGGCGGCGGTATTTGTGGGATTGGACATTACAGAAAGCAAACAATCTCTATTCGCTTTGCAAGAGTCGGAAGAACGCCTGCGACAGCAAGCGGCGAAATTAGAGCAAACTTTGTTAGTTTTGCAGCGAACTCAAACTCAACTGATCCAAACTGAAAAGATGTCTAGTCTGGGGCAGTTGGTAGCAGGAATAGCGCACGAAATAAACAATCCAGTGAGTTTTATTTCCGGGAATGTCAGCCACGCCACGGGCTATATTCAAGAACTCTTGAAGTCGATTGAGCTTTACCAAAAGCATTATCCCGATCCGGTGGCAGAAATTCAAGATTGGATGGAAGACTTAGACTTAGATTTCATCAAAAAAGACTTGCCAAAACTGCTAAATTCAATGAAAGTAGGTTCCCAAAGGATTCGGGATGTTGTGCGATCGCTCCGGTTGTTCTCGCGTACTGACGCAGCCCAAATGAAGCCTGTAGATATCCACGAAGGTTTGGACAGCACTGTACTAATTTTGCAAAATCGTCTGCAAGCTAAAGGCGGACGACCGGGAATTTCTCTAGTTAAGGAATACGCAGATTTGCCGCGAATCCGCTGCTATCCGGGACAGTTAAATCAAGTGTTCATGCACTTGTTGACAAATGCGATCGACGCTTTGGAAGAAGGAGGAAGAAATCCGCAAAGGTGTGGTACAATTCAAAGTCAGTCTTTGTTGTCTGCGGGCGGTTCGGAAACTGAAATATTCAATCCCGAAATTCGGATTCGGACGTTTTTGGTAAGTTCAAGCGAAGTTGCGATCGCAATTAGCGACAACGGCCCAGGGATGACGGAAGAAGTTCTCGACTGCATCTTTGATCCTTTATTTACCACTAAATGTCCAGAGACGAGCACAGGTTTGGGTCTGGCAATATCGCAGCATTTAGTAGTAGAAAAGCATGGCGGCCAGTTGCAGTGTGTTTCTCGTCCGGGACAGGGAACTGAGTTAATCGTTAAAATTGCGATCGGTAACGATTAATTTGCCTAACCCAAAGCTGGACTTATTGTACCGGTTATAAATAGTGCGTCAAAGATTTCTGGGCGTAACTCATATTTAACCATTTGGAGAATCTGGGTTTGGCATTTAATAGTGCTGTTCCCCGATTTTTGGCAATAGACTAGCAATTGCATAAATCAGAAAATACCCTAAAATCATCTGCGTCAATCAGTGTTGCATCTGCCTTTAATCTGCGGTTTCTGGATTGAGAGAAGACTTCTGCAACTCAAGTCTATTGCACCGCTGACTAACTCCATAAAACATCTTTTTCTTCCAAGCCGGAGATGCTCCATAAGCGCCCCGTGTGACGGTATAGTCCATGCTAAAATCTAAAATCGGTTGATTTATAAGGGAAAAATAATATGGTAATTGAGTGGCTGAAATTTAAAGTACCTCCCGAAAAGTGGGAGCAGTTTATCCTGCGAGATGAAGAAGTTTGGACAGCAGGACTAAAAAATTTCCCCGGTTTTTTGGGTAAGGAAATTTGGGTGGATGCGGTGGAAAATGAGGTGGTGATGTTGATCCGCTGGGAAACTAGGGAGAAGTGGAAGTCGGTGTCACAAAGCACAATCGAGGAGTTGGATGCCCAAATGGGCGATTTGCAAATTGCGATCGCCGAAAGTCGCGAATATCAAGTTCCCCACTTCTTGGCTTAGTTCCGAAGTTCGGCGGGGAACAATGTAGGGGTGGCAGCGGATGTAACGGATGGAAAATGGAATAATTTCCTATTCTCAATTCTCCAAGATGGTGGTTATTTTAAGCAAATTTTGCATAGAGAGCTAAAATAAAATTCACGCTTAAAAAGCCGACTGCGAGTACGAGAATGATAAAGATTGCGATACTGAAAATAGACTTTAGCCGATCGCCAATTTCTGGTTTTTCTGAGTTCATCGGTCAATTTTTGCTGTAAATTGGTTCCGGGAAATTGAGCAAGAATATATTATACCAATGCAGGAACAAAAATGCAACTTCAGAACGGCTCAAAACTCCGATCGCCCTCATGAGGTGGCATTTTTCATCTAAAATCTAAAAATCGACTGGCTTTTGTAGCGATGGTCGATCACCCAAACCAGATCGCACCCGCCTCCTGTAAAATAGAGGGCGCGCTGGGTTTTACCGTTTAACAGCCCCAATGGCGGGCGATCGCGCCTAGGTATCCCAAATACATAATAATATACCAGTTATCCTTAACCTACTCAATAAGGTAAAAATAGAAGAGTGTCACGAAATAATCTAAAACATATAACTGAAAAAAGGATATAAATCAATGCTTCACCCAGTCTCGCAACCTTACCAACAACGAGAAAATACTATGACCCAAAGAGCCGTGCGGAAGCCAAACCCCTCTGCTAGAAACCACTTAAGGCCAAGTTTTCCTCAAAGACACTGGCTGGAACTAGCAGAATACGCCTCTCTGGCGGCCTCTGGAGTCGGTTCCCTGGCGGTAGCACTGTCGGGTCAAGCTTTTTACGGAGTAGCGCCCCTCACTTTGGCTTTGTCGCTGAATGTTGCTAACCGATATCGATTCGAGCAACAAGTGCGGGTTCACCAAAATTCCGAACTAGCCAGCGTCCAAAACTCGGTAAATAAAGTCGAAAAAACGGCGGTGACGGTAATTGTAAAATTGCGGAAGCAGTTGTCAGGAGATATTGCAACGCTGCGCCAGCAAATGGCTGCATTACCTAGAACAGAAGGCTTTGACGAGTCTCTAGACATTGAGATGCAGTTGCTGAGTTTGGGAGAATCGGTAGCTTCTTTGCAAGAAATCGTAGCATCTGCCGTGCTCAATGTCCGCGAGCAAGTAAGCCAACAACTGCAAGATTTATCCGTTGGCCAACCTGCAAATCTCGAAGCCGTGGAAGACGCGATAGAGAAACTGCAAACCGCAACAAAATGCTTGACAGAAACTGCTATCACCCAAGACGAATGGGAAGCAGTAAATAGTCGATTCTTGGAAATCCAGAAAGTTATGGCAAATCTGCAAAGCCAACTGCAATCTACCCCGCACCAATCGACTCCCGATTTGTCTGCAGTCCAAGCTCAAATCTACCGTTTGGAACACGAGCAACAAGAAGTTGTGAAACCTCACCTCAAGCGTTTAATCTCGGTAGTAAAGCAGTTGCAGCATACGCAAGAAAGTTAGTTGGCAGTTGACTGTTGACAGTTAGCAGTTGTTAGGAAAGCAGTTGTTAGGAAAGCAGTTGTTAGTTGTTAGTTGAGAGGAAAGCAGTTGTTAGTTGTCGGGAGTCGGGAGAATATAAGGAAGATTTTCCTAATTCTCCCCCTCTCCCCCTCTCCCCCTCTCCCACTCTCCCACTCTCCTCTTCTCCCCATCTCCCGGCTGGAGTCCAAATTTTTCGACAATTGTGTTACAAAATTAAAAGCGAATCTGTCTAGTTCACCTGTTTTCAGCCTCTTACAATAAAATTAAATGACTGCAACCGTAAATATTCCTGATAACCCATTACTAATTGGCCAAGGATTGCCGACCTTTGACGCGATCGCCCCAGAGCACGTAATCCCAGCCATTACCGAACTGCTGACCGAGCTAGAAGGCTCGCTAGCTGCCTTAGAAGCCTCTGTAGAACCGACTTGGAGCGGTTTAGTAGAACCCTTACAACAGCTTGGAGAGCGCTTAAATTGGAGCTGGAGCATTGTCGGACATTTGATGGGGGTGAAAAATAGCCCGGAATTGCGATCGGCCCACGAAACAGTGCAGCCGGAAGTAGTAAAATTTTGGAGCAAAGTCAGTCAAAGCAAACCGCTTTACGAAGCTTTTAAAGCGCTGCGGGCCAACAAAAATTGGGACAACTTAGAGTCAGCTCAACAGCGAATTGTCGAAGCCGCTCTCCGAGATGCACAACTCTCCGGCGTGGGTTTAGAAGGCGAACAAAAAGAGCGTTTTAATGCCATTCAATTAGAATTGGCCGAAATTACTACTCAATTTTCCAATCACGTCCTCGACGCTACCAAAGCTTTCAGCATCACCCTCACAAACAAAGAGGAAATTGACGGTTTACCGCCGAGTTTGTTGAGTTTAGCAGCCCAAGCCGCTCGCAGTGCCGGTGCAGAAAATGCCGATGCCGAAAACGGCCCTTGGCGGATTACTTTAGACTTCCCCAGTTACGGCCCTTTCATGCAGCACAGCACTCGCCGCGAGTTGCGCGAAAAGTTGTACAAAGCTTTTATCAGCAGAGCCAGCAGTGGAGAGTTGAATAACTGGCCTTTGACCGATCGCATTTTAGCACTGCGCCAGGAAAAAGCAGCCTTGCTCGGCTTTAACAGTTATGCCGAATTGAGTCTGGCGACCAAAATGGCTCCCGACGTTGCAGCAGTCGAAGCTTTGTTAGAAGAATTGCGTCAAGCTAGTTACAGTGCTGCTGTCAAAGATTTAGAAGAGTTAAAAGCGTTTGCGGCGGCCAAAGGTGCGCCGGAATCCGGGGATTTGAAGCACTGGGATATGGGTTTTTGGTCGGAACGGCAGCGGGAAGAAAAGTTTGCTTTTAGTGCAGAAGAATTGCGCCCTTATTTTGCTCTGCCACAGGTATTGGATGGCTTATTTGGATTAGTAAAGCGGCTGTTTGGCGTGACAGTAACGGCGGCGGACGGTCAAGCTCCTGTGTGGCACAAAGATGTGCGCTATTTCCAAATAGATGATGAAGCCGGAAATACGATCGCCAATTTCTATTTAGACCCCTACAGTCGCCCAGAAGAAAAGCGCGGCGGTGCTTGGATGAACGATTGCGTGGTGCGCGCTAAATTTGTGGAAGCGGGAAAAACCATCACGCGGTTGCCGGTGGCTTATTTGGTGTGCAACCAAAGTCCTCCGGTGGACGGAAAACCGAGTTTAATGACTTTTCTGGAAGTCGAAACTTTGTTTCACGAATTCGGTCACGGTTTGCAGCATATGCTGACAACGGTGGACTATGCGGGGGCTTCTGGAATCAATAATGTTGAGTGGGATGCGGTGGAATTGCCCAGTCAATTTATGGAAAATTGGTGTTACGATCGGGCTACTTTGTTTGGGATGGCAAAGCATTACCAAACCGGGGAAACTTTACCGGAACACTATTACCAAAAACTGCTAGCAGCGCGCCACTACATGAGCGGTAGCGTCATGCTTAGACAAGTACATTTTAGCAGTATCGATATCGAATTGCACCACCGCTACCAGTCGGGCGGTAGCGAAACTGTGGCGGATGTCCGCAATCGCATCGCTAAAACTACGACTGTTTTACCTCCTCTGAAAGAAGACGCATTTTTGTGCGCTTTCGGACACATTTTTGCGGGCGGTTATGCGGCGGGCTATTACAGTTATAAATGGGCGGAAGTTCTCAGCGCTGATGCTTTTGCGGCGTTTGAGGAGGCTGGTTTGGAAGATGAAGATGCGATCGCCTCTACGGGTAAACGCTTCCGCGAGACTGTGTTGGGATTGGGCGGCAGTTTGCACCCGATGGAAGTGTTTAAAACTTTCCGGGGGCGCGAACCTAGCACTAAGGCTTTGTTAAGACACAGCGGTTTAGTTGCGGCTTAATCGACTGTGGAATATCAATCCTGGTTGTACCGTCAGGTGATTGTTGACTGTTGACTGTTGACTGTTGACTCGCGGTCGAAAAACTGAATGGTTGAGTGTTAACTGCTGACTCGATTTTATTATTTCGATGCAGCCGGAAACGATATAAAAACCGGGATTAATACGGGTGAATGTATCTGGATTAATCCCGGTTTTTTCCTGAATTCAAAGGTTTGTAGTCAGGACTTCATCAGCTAACCGGCATTTAATTTGCACGCTCCGAAAGCTCCAACCCTACACCCGACACCCCACACTCCTTTCGACAATTTCAATATGCAATTTAGAGGCGCAGCTATCCCTCTTGAGAAATCGCCAGCCGACTTTAGCTTAGGTTGAAGGCTCATCAAAGCAGCATCAGTGTTAATACTTTCAGTATAAACTGCCCTTTCCAAATATTTGCTGTAATCTATCAGTGATTATACTTAATTTCCATCAACTAGAAGTTAACTTTATATTTTGCAATATTTACGGGCTGTTTTTTCGATACAGCTAAGGCTTTTATTGGCAACTAAAAAACCTGGATTTTACCAAATCTTTAATATAAGCGGTTAACAGCGCTAGTTTTTTAAAGTTTTGATAAAGACGGTGGGACGGCGACTCAAAAAACAGAAAGAAAGCAGGTAAAAATTCAAAAATTGTATTGTCAAAAAACTTTGATATATATGATAATAAGTAAAGATTGATGGTTACTCGTTCACCCAAAATTTAAGATTTTCATGGATATTCAATTAATTAATATCGGTTTTGGTAATATTGTGTCGGCTAACCGAGTGATTGCCATTGTCAGTCCCGAATCGGCACCAATTAAGCGTATAATTACTGATGCGCGGGAGCGCGGACAATTGGTTGATGCTACCTATGGCCGTCGCACGAGGGCGGTAATTATTACAGATTCGAGTCATGTCATCCTCTCGGCGATTCAGCCGGAAACGGTGGCTAATCGTTTTGCGATCGGTAAAGACAGTCAAGTTCGGGATGATTGATGTTTATCAGTTGCAATTTGAGCACTTACAGTATACAGTAACCGAAAGCTTAAATTGTTACGAGTTTCTATTCTAAAAATGAAATCCGGTAAATTAATTGTTCTGACTGGGCCTAGCGGTGTGGGGAAAGGCACCTTAGTCCGATCGCTCCTCAATCGCCATCCCGAATTATGTCTTTCGGTATCCGTCACAACTCGTACACCGCGCGAGGGAGAAATTGAGGGAAAACACTACTATTTTGTCAGCCGCAGCCGTTTTGAACAAATGGTTGAGGCTGACGAGTTAGCAGAATGGGCCGAGTTTGCCGGCAATCTTTACGGTACTCCCTATTTTGCTCTAACACAGGGCATTGGTGAGGGAAAATGGGTAATCTTAGAAATTGAACTCGAAGGAGCAAGGCAAATTAGAAATAAGTTTCCAGAGGCTTTGCGACTTTTTATTTTACCTCCTTCTTGGGAAGAATTGGAACGGCGGCTGCGGAGTCGGGGTCAAGATTCTGAAAGTGCGATCGCCCGGAGATTGCTGCGGGCCAAGGAGGAAATTGAAGCGGCGGGAGAATTCGATTTTCAGGTTGTTAATGACGATTTAGAATTTGCTTTAAAAGGACTAGAATCCGTATTGTTTGTCAGCGATAGGAAATGATTTGATATAGCGGTTATCAAGCGTGGTGAGGTATGCCCGGTTTTGCCGGTTGGGCCTATGCCGCATAGTACCTCATCGAGTTTATGAAAAAGGCTATATTACCAATTACCAATTACCAATTACCAATTACCAATTACCAATTACCCATTTTTCTGTACGCGCTAAAACTTCGGTACTTTTTTTGACAGCAACACAAATTTTTAAATTAATTTCCAGAATATTAAAGGAAGAGGAAAAGTTTCGCAGAGGTTCTATTTCGCGAGCAGAACAGCCCAACATTTCCATATAAGCTAGTGTCCAGCCAATAGCTGCAATATCGCTTATATAGCCTTCTCCGTCGCACAGGTGACAACCCGATTCAACCTCTGGATAGCACTCAGGACAAACCCAATTGCTGACTTGTGAATTAATCTGAATTGTGCGAGATGTTGAGGCAATTGTTAAGGCTTTAATGTGGTTTTGAACTACTTGTTTAAAGCCTCGGTTTTGGTGGCTGAGGCGGTCGGAATTGTTGGGCTGTCCGATCGCGCTTCCTGACTGTGGTGGCGAAGCCAGAGGTGATGTGCGGTTCTCAATTTTGAATGGAGATTCGCCCAGATTCGCCGTTAGCTGAATACCGCAGTCTTTGAACTCAAGGGGCTGAGAGTCTTTGATGGCGCGGGAAGAATCGGATTCTGCGCGATCCTCTTCGAGGGCTTCGCCAACGGCAAAATCTTGCATCGAGAGATGATGTTCGATCGCCAAAGACCAAGTTCTTTTATGGCGGAGATCGCCATATTTTCTCGCTTCGGCATCGGTAATGCCGATCGCCGCAGCCTCTTGCCGCAGCACATTCATCGAAGTCATGACATCTGATATCATTAATTTATTTACAACTAATATACGATCGCCAAATCAACCCGCACAAATTACCTTAAATATAGTAGCCTAAATCTAAAATCTAGAATCTAAAATCTCAAATTGTTAGATGAATTCAATTTTTCCTGAGACAACGTTGTCGGTGGGCGGACTAACATCATACCTGCAAGAGTTGCTGGAGGGCGATCGCCACCTGCGATCGGTTTGGCTGATCGGCGAGGTGTCCAACGTTTCGCAGCACGCCAGCGGCTGCTTTTTCACTCTCTGCGACAGTGACAAAAGCGCTGCGATTCGCTGCGTGGCGTGGAATTCTCAGCGGCAAAAATTATTGAAGTTACCCGTAAAAGGTGAGCAATTGCTGGTTTTTGGAAGCATCCGGGTTTACAAAAATCGTGGCGAGTATCAGTTGACAGTTGTGCAATCGCTACCGGCTGGGGAAGGATTGGATGCTTTGCGGTTGCAGCAATTGCGATCGCGCTTGGAAGCTGAGGGCTTCTTCGATCCCGCCAGAAAGCGCCCGATTCCGGCACACCCGCAAATTGTGGCGGTGGTGACATCGGATAGCGCTGCTGCGTGGGGGGACATTCAGCGCACTCTAGCGCAGAGATATCCGGGTTTGCGGGTGTTGCTGTCGCCGACTTTGGTGCAGGGAGATTTGGCTCCGGCTGCGATTGCTAGGGCGATCGCGCGTGTAGAATTGGACGGTAGGGCCGAGGCGATCATTTTAGCGCGGGGCGGCGGTTCTGCTGAGGATTTGGCTTGTTTTAATGATGAAAGAGTTGTCAGGGCGATCGCCAATTGTGCAATTCCAATTATTACAGGAATCGGACACGAAAGAGACGAATCTCTCGCCGATTTAGTAGCAGATAAACGAGCCCACACTCCGACAGCCGCAGCGGCCCAAGCCGTACCAATTTTAGCAGATATTTACTCGGAACACCAGCAAAGAATGCTGAATTTAGCAAGTGTTGTAAAAGCCAGATTTCAGACAGAATCACAACATTTGCAACAGTTACAAAACCGACTAAAACGGTTGCCTGCGACATCGCGAACTTTGCGGCAAGCAACTGGTAAACTGGAAATATTGCAAGAAAAGTTAGCAGCCCTAAATCCGGCGGCGGTTTTGGAAAGGGGTTATGCGGCGGTAATGCAAACTGACGGTAGGATTGTCCGCGAAACTGGCGGTTTAGAATTGGGAGACGAATTGACCGTGAGGTTGAGTCGGGGCGTGCTGAAAGTTAAGATTGTAGAAGTGTTGGATGCAGAATAAATGCTATGGTTAAGTCGAAGTTGCGCCAGTCTGACTGGAATTATGAGGAAACGGTCGATCGCATAGAAGCGATTATCGATCGGGTGGAATCTGGAGAATTGCCACTAGAGGAGGTTTTCGAGCAGTTTGCGGTGGCTGTCGAGTGTTTGCAGGAGTGCGAAGGTTTTCTAGCGCGGGGGAAGGATCGGATGGAATTGGCGATCGAGCTTTTAGCCAAAGAACCAGACTTTTAAGCGCAGGCGAACGCCGATAAATGTGGATGAAATATGTTGATTCGTTATTGGATAAGTAATATCAAATCCGGTTGCATCGGAATGATTCAGATATATATTCTCGGACTCTGTGTACTCTGTGTTCTAGCGCCGATTAAATCATTCCGATGCCAGCGGAAACGATATAATTACTATAAAATTTTGTAGTTTTACAACACCCTGTTTGCGATACTGAGATAGCGGTTCTCACAAAAGTGAGGTGTGCCCTATGCCCGGTTTGGCCTACGCCCTATCCCGGATAGTACCTCATATGAGATCACAGAAAGGCTATACCTAAGTTCGGAAAACTTGTTAGCACAGGATCTTACGGTTACTGAACGGAGTCGAAGGACATTCAAGTTTGATAAAAATTCTTGTGGGGTAGACCAGAAAGCCTGCCCCAAAAATACAATCTAGATGCCCGACAGCTTACAATTTGTCGATCGCTCTTTTAGCTTTATCTGCGATATTTTTTACAGCATCTTTAGCATCTTCTGCTGCGTGGCGGGCGGCGGATTCCGCTTGTTTTGCTTGGCCTTCAGCTTGGTCTTTTTTGTTCCCGGTGATGTTTCCGAAAATTTCCTGAGCTTTGCCTTCTACGTTTTTGCCGATCGCCTTTGCCCTGTCTTCTACACTCATAATCAGCTCCGCTGGGTAGTTAAACGTTATTGCTATCCTAACATTAGCTCAACTGAAGTCCATCGCTAACTTCACATTAATTTATATTGGGTTTGATGGCGAGCGGTTTTTAGTAGGGTGCGTCATAATGACTTAATTATTTCGATTGACTGGCTATATAAACTGACGCACCCTACAGAACGATAGCGAGGTCTTATAAGGTGCGTTATAATGACTTGATTATTCCCATCTGCTCCGGTTTAAACTGACGCAGCCTACAGTTATTACTTCAAACTCGCCGCAGCAACCTTAATCGGTTCCAGCAAGTCTAACGGTATGTGCAGCATATTCAATTGTGTAGTTTCAACACCTTTTCTTTCATTTCTTTCGGGTTCTGGGCCGTGATAATCGCTGCCACCAGTTACCAGCAAACCGTATTCAAGACACAAATCTTTTAATTTTTTCATTTGGCTGGAACTGTGGCTGGGATGGTATACTTCGACTCCCATTAAACCCGCATCTACTAATTCTTTCAACACTTCTTCAACAGCGCCGCCGCGAAATAAATAAGGGTGCGCCCACACCGGTACTGCGCCGCAACTCTTGAGTAAATCTATGCCTTGGGCGATCGAGAATTTCTCGTAATGCACGTAGGCGGGGCCGTCGTCTCGCAGCCAGCGATCGAAGGCTTCCCGCGATGATTTGGCGTGACCAGCTTTTACCAGCGCAGAGGCAATGTGAGGCCTTCCCGGTGCCATTCCTGGGGATGTTGTTGGTAGTTCGATCGCATATCCCAGTGCTGCTAATTTTTCTACCATTTCTTGCGATCGCCTCAATCTTCCTTTTATGCGATCGTTCAAAGGAACGCGCAACTTATTTGCATCGGGATAAAAACCTAGAATGTGCAGCGATCGACCGTTGTGCACTGTACTGAGTTCGAGTCCGGGGACTATTTCGATACCGTGCAAAGCAGCGGCGGCGAAGGCTTCATCCCAACCCGACATCGTATCGTGATCGGTGACGGCCAAGGCGCGAACCCCCGAAGAAGCGGCGGCTGCTACGAGTTCGGCTGGGGTGAGAGTACCGTCGGAATAAGTTGTGTGACAGTGGAGTTCTAGCATTTTTTTAGGGTATGTTAAAGTCGGCAAAACCTGCAATTATTCTCATCATTCATCGAACATATATCCTCACTTCAAACAATACAATAAATTATTTTAATTTAAATTTAGCTGGTTGTAATAAATTCCAGCCTCTTTAAGATAGTATCCAGTCGATCGCCATCACAAAAACGGTTTGTAGTGCGGACTCGCATTCCGCTTTCATGCTGCAGAATCGCATTCCGCACTGCGTGCGAACTAATATTAGGTTAATCGCTCGAACATCATCTAACTGGGATATTTCTGTTGATTAAAACTCTACTTTCTGGTAAGTGGGTAAGCCCCCCATAAAATTTAAATTTGCAGGCTCAACAGCTTAACTATTTCTGGATTTCTCGCATTGAGTGAAAGACACCATCTGGCAATTTGGAAGGAATCGGCGATATTTCAAGACTTTCTATGTTGTGAATAGGGATAACTACAAGTTTATCTGCTAATTCGATAATTATTGGATCGGCAGTCAAGAATTTGTGCAGGCGAGTGCCTAAATTTGCTTGCTCTCCTACCCTTTCTGCTGACGAAATAAACTCGAACTCTTGCTGTTTGCCGTTGGTATAGTTGAGTGTCAGAGTGATAATTCTGTCTTGGTTGGTTGCTTCCATAATTTTTTCCCCTAGCGGTCGATCGGGCTTCTCGTCAAATTAACAATAAATCAAAAGTTGCGATCGCACCACCGTCCTTAGCTTTTGAGAACGCCGCGCTGTGGTTGCGAAAGTCCGGTAACAGCTAATTTTACCACAAAAACTGTACGGAAACTCCCCAACCTACCAAGTATACAGTTACCAATCGTGCTGTCTGCGCTTCGGGTCGGGCGATCGCCTTTGCCAGAAATCTTCGGGCGATTCCCCACCGGATAGCTTCGCAGCGCGTGCTTTGTGCTGTGCTAGTTAGCAAATTGGCTCAAATCAGCCTCTGCAGCCACTTCACCCAAAGCGCCCTAAAGTTATACACCATCAACACTTGAGCGTTTTGGCGATCGAGATTTTTTGAGGTACAAACTGTGGAGGTTCCGATAGTGGCATTGTGCGATCCCTACCGTTAAGGATTTTTTTATAAATTAATAACATAACATTCAGGTACAGCGTATGAAATCCACACTTTGCTATCCCGAAACCTCTGTTGAATCTCCGGCAGTTACTTTTGATAATAGTGCTATAGAATCTTGTATCGTAGCGGCTTGGATTGACTTAGTAGGAGGAGATTTTGAGAGTCTGGGAGGAGATGATTGGCTTAATTTGTGCGGCGACATTGACGACGGCGAAATTTACCGGGAATGGTTTTTGTGGCAAGATAGCGAAGTCACTCAAGAGTGGGAAGCTTACGATCCAATTACTAATTATCGAGTTGTGGCATCTAGCCGAGAAATGCTGATTTCTCAAATCGACAAAATCGAAGATACCAGAAAAATTTAGCCTTTCGCGAGAATGTTACATCTTGATGTTAGAAATTAAGAATTCTGTCAAACTCGGTTTCTTCTCAACATTTTGGATCGAACGCGATACATCGCAAAACCGGGTTTTTCAGACGCAAAACATAGGTTTAGTTTCATTAGAATGGCTCCACCCACTAATTTAAAACTTGCGCGTCAATACCGAAGAAACCGGATTTATCACCGAGAGTTAAAGCCACAATCGAATATTTTGTTACTCGTTACCAGGTTCTGCCTAGTAACGAGCAAAGCACAATTGAATATTTTTGTAAAAAACCGGGTTTCTGCGTAATTCCCGCAATTTATGTCGCTACAGATTTTTGTTTTTCTCGTTCTAATTTGCGCTGCTTCAAAGCTGCAAGATTTTGTTTGATCGTGTCGATCGCGGGGATATTCCCCTGCTGTTGGTATAATTCGCTGGCACGGATCAAATCTGCCACCGCTTCGCCGTCCGATCGCAAATTCGCAAAAATCAAACCGCGATTGTGGTAAACTTCTGCCGTTGCTACCTGTTGTATGGCGCTAGTAAATTCATCTTCAGCTTTGCGATAATTTCCTAATTGATATGCCTCAATTCCTGCTTGAAAATAAACCGCAGCTTTGCTACCTGCGTCAGTATCTGGAAATTCTGGCGAGTTTAAAATTGGTTCTTTAAACAGTACAGAAATGCTGCCCTTACCGAAGTAAGCCCAAGTCATTGTTCCTATGCCAATCCCCAGCGCAGCGACAACAATGACAGACAGAGCAATAAAATTTGTGAGTTCCATAGAGAAATATTTGTTGTATTACAATATGATAAGATAATTTCTAAGTTCTGGAACAATGGCATCACAGATTTACCTCAACGGTCAATGTTTTTTTGGTTCGCTAGCTTTAGTATTGTCGATCGGCATAATGACTCAAACTGCCACTTCTGACGCAGCAACCAAAGCCCAAACTCAAGCGGGATGGCAATTGTTGCAGCGGGGGGATACAGGGTTGGTGGTGGTAATGCGACACGCGATCGCCCCAGGCACCGGAGATCCTGCTAACTTTAAGTTAGGCGACTGTTCCAGCCAGCGCAATTTATCAGGACAAGGAAGAACCCAAGCCCAGCAAATTGGAGCCGAATTTCGCAAGCGCAACATCAAAATTGTTAGAGTTGTATCGAGTCAGTGGTGCCGGTGTTTGGAAACCGCAAAACTGATAAATTTAAGCAAAGTCGAACCCTTTCCAGCACTGAACTCGTTCTTTAGCGACAGCAGCCAAGAAGCCAGACAAACAGCAACAATTCGCAAATTAATTGTTGATAATCGCAACACAAAAGGTGCTATTATTATGGTAACGCATCAAGTCAATATTACAGCAATCGCAGATATTGTACCCCAAAGTGGCGAAGCTGTGATTCTCAAAGGCAATGCACGAGGCAAAATTCAAATAATGGGACGAATTGGAGGATTTTAGATTTTTTTTGTTGCAATTTTTCCTTGTTAATTACAGTTATCCATCTAATTTACATGACTTTCCAATACAGCGCCGCCCTAGTAACTTTAGCAGACCTTGACAACGAAGTTCTGGTCAAATTCTACACCAAATTTCTCGACATAGAACCAAATCCTTACACTCCCAATACTTATGCCGAATTTCAACTTCCCGGCTTACGACTCGGCATATTCAAACCCAAAGATTTCCACAAATCCGAATTTGCAAATCGAGCAAAAACAGGCATGAGTTTGTGTTTGGAAGTCAGCGATATCGAAACTGCGATCGCCCGAATTTGGGCATTAGGATATCCGCCTGCCGGAGAAATTATCAAAGCCTCACACGGTTTAGAAATCTATGCTTTCGATCCCGCCGGCAACCGCATAATTTTGCATCAACCGCATTAGAATATAGGATAATCGCGAATAATTAGTGAACTCTCGATCATCTCTCCTCTTCCTTTGCATCCTAGCGCTGACGCGCGGCGAAAGCCTAAAGCGTCTTGGCGGTTAGTTCAAAAAAAATATCAACTATCTAATCATTTCAGCAAAGCTATAAAAACTAATAATTAATAATAGCAAAGCAGTCAAATGAGTTAATTGAAATTGAGGTTGCGGGCCCATATATTCCCGCACCAAAATTGAGAAAGACGAACCAATTATATAACTCAAAGAAAGCGTTAAATACTGCCACTGCAACGTTACACTCCACAGCCCCAACAAAATCATCGCCAAAGTCAACATCACCAACTCAACAAACCGAGGCGGATTGTGCTGAGTAGAGAGAATCACAGTGTTCAACCAATATTCCCAAGGTCTCATGTGTTAGCTAGCGATCGAGCTTTTAGATTTAGCCTTCTAGCTTAACCTACGATCGCCACTCAATCTGTCCCTGCAAACAGCCCAAAGCCTCCGCCGTCTCCACCTGCGGAAACTGCGCGTAAAAGCGACTGACACTGTAAAAAGGGTGAGGAGTCTCCAGAATAATCGACTTATCGCCTATTTGCGCCAAAAATCTCATCAAATCATGGGGGGCCACGGGCGAACAAATCCACAAAGCAGCCGGTTGCTGCGACTGCAGAGCCTGCGCCGCCACAGCCACCGTCATCCCCGTAGCAATGCCATCGTCCACCAAAATCGCCAAAGCCCCCGCCGCGCTGACATTTGGTCGTCCCGAAGCCAAATCTGCCAGCAGAGATTGAGCGCTATTTTCAGCTTGCTGGAGTGCTGATTTTTGCCAGCGTAAACTTGGCTGTTTTTGATTTTGCCAGAGAAGATGGCCGTCAGCAGTTGCAGCGCCGATCGCCAATTCTAAATTATCTGGGCGAGTAATTTTCTTCGCAACAACCACATCCAAAGGACAGCCCAAGCGACGTGCAATCGGCACAGCAACGGGCAAACCCCCGCGCGGCAAGGCATAAACAATCGGTTTCACAGCATTTTGTGCCGTTAAATTCAACTTGCCGAGCTCGTTTTCAACAGCAGCAGCCAGTTTTTCGCCTGCATCGGCGCGATCGTCAAAAAACGGGTTAGACAACATATTTCTGCCTGTACGAACTCAACAAAAAATGTGAAATTTACGAGTCAGAAACTCGGTTTATTCGCAGATACTTCGTGGCTAAACCAATATTTTTCCAAAAAACCGGGTTTCTGTGTCGCTAGTCCTGTGAGATTTGCGAGTGTTAAATTGAAATTGTGCCCGATCGCATCGCATAAAAGCATCTAGCCAATCTCAAATCACAAAACCCGATCTAAACTATAAACTCTAGACTCAACAAAATCTCTGTAATTGTAAAATATATGTCCAGCGACTTGCAACTCAGTCTTTTTGACAGCAATCAAAGTGCCGCCTTCCAAAACGACTCAATCCCAGTAAATGCCAAAATTCCCATTCCTCCGGGTACTTATCAGAATATGGAACAAATCGGCGAGCACTGCAACCGCTGTCACCGCTGCGAATTGGGCAACACCCGCACTCACGCCGTCATCGGGCGCGGCAATCCTCAAGCCTCAATTTTGATTGTGGGAGAAGCGCCCGGACAAAACGAAGATGAAACCGGATTGCCCTTCGTCGGGCGATCGGGCAAACTACTAGATAAGATTTTAGAATCCGTAGAATTGAGTGCAGAAACCGACGTATTCATAGCCAACGTCATCAAATGTCGCCCACCCAAAAACCGCCCTCCCACAGCCAAAGAAATCGAAGCTTGCAAACCATACTTGCTCGAACAAATTCGCATTTTAGATCCCAAAATCATTTTATTAACCGGTGCAACAGCCCTCAAAGGATTGTTAAGCGACAAGCGGCCAATTAGTAAAATCAGAGGTCAATGGATTCAATGGGAAGGACGGCTGTGTATGCCGATTTTCCACCCCTCATACTTGTTACGAAATCCTTCCCGCGAACCGGAAAGTCCGAAATGGTTTATGTGGCAAGATATGCAGGCTATAAAGGCTAAATTGGATGAATTAAAATAGCAATAGCAATAAATTTTTGTTGTTGATTGATAAGGGCGGGTTTCACCAACAATCTCTGATATTTACCCACAATCTCAAAAACCCGCCCCCTTTGCTTGAAACTCAAGTTATGGCTTTGCAGGACAATCTCGCAACCACAAACGAATCGCCTCAGCAATTGCGCTTGTCTCCCCCTCTGGCGCTAACAACGGGCTAACATCCGCCGCTGTACCAAACCGAGAAACAATTTTTACTAATTCCCAACCCTTCGGGGTTTTAGCTAAAAACAGCCAGTGATATTGCTGAATTTCGACTCGCTTTCCCCCCAGATACTGCGTTTCTAAAGTAGTAATAAAAGCTTGATTGGTATTTTCAGGAAGCGCATCTTCAAAATTTAAAGGTAGCGGTTGAAACTCCGGGCGACCTGCTACAATTATTTGACGGGACACGTAACCGGGCGGTGTAGAAGTGTTAGGAGAAAAGTACGATCGTACAATTACGCGATTAGCATAACTCGGCAAATCTTGCAACAGGCGATCGACCAAAGTTTCTAAATCAGCGGGACAGGGCGATCGCGCTAACAAACCATACCGACTGGCATTTATACTGTTAGCATGATTTGTCACAAAATTAACTGCCAAATTCGGGGTTGCAACCGCAGATATCAGCAGATAAACACAGATGAACGCAGATAAAATTCTATTGGCGTTCATCGGCGTTCATCGGCGGTAAAAAACAACATTCATATTGTTATTCAATCTCTTCACAAATACGCGCAAAAGCCGCCACCGGATCGTCCGAAGCAGTAATTGGCCGCCCAATCACCAGATAATCCGCACCAGCTTTCAAAGCCGCCTTCGGAGTCATCGATCGCTTTTGATCGCCTCCATCAGCCCATTTCGGACGCACACCGGGACAAACTAACAGAAAATCATCCCCGCAACTCATTCTTAACTGTTCCACTTCTTGCGGAGAACAAACAGCACCAGCTAAACCCGTTTCCTTAGCCAACAATGCCATGTGCAAAGCAAATTCCGGCAACTCCAAAGGTATTTTCAACTCAAAAGCCAACTGTCTGGAATTCAAACTTGTTAACAGCGTAATTGCAATCAACTTAGGACTCGGTTTATCCACAGTCGCCGCCCCTTCAGTCAAAGCCAACTGTGCCGCTTTCAAAGCATCTTTACCGCAAGTAGAATGGATAGTCAATAAATCCACATTATACTTAGCAGCAGCCCGACAAGCACCAGCCACAGTATTCGGGATATCGTGAAACTTCAAATCGAGAAAAATCCGCTTTTCCCGCTGTTTTAAAATTTCCAAAATCCCAGGCCCGGAGCTCACAAATAGCTCTAAACCGACTTTCCAGAAAGATACATCGGGGAGTTTGTCCAGAAGGGCGATCGCCTCTTCTTGACTCGAAACATCCAAAGCAACAATAATTCGATTATCAGCGTTCATCAGCGTTCATCTTCAGTATTCATCTGCGGTCAAAAAAGAGATTCAAGACACCAATCGCACAAACTTATTCTTCCCAACTTGCAAAACTTTACCGCATAATTCTGCAGGTGATTCAAAGGTAAAGTTAACATCCGAAACTTTGTCGCCCTCCAACTTCACCCCGCCGCCCTGCATCAACTTCCGCGCCTCACCGCTGCTCTTGCAAAGCCCGCTAGCACTAAGGATATAAAACAACTTAGCCGGAAACTGCACGTTTGCCAAGGAAAACTCGGCCACAGCATCAGCTTGTCCCGCAGCACCTTTAACCAGCGCGATCGCATCTTGTTGGGCCCGATCGCCCGCTGCTTTCCCCCAATACTGACTTACCACATCCACAGCTAAAAGTTTCTGTTTTTCGCGCGGATTTTCGGGCAACTCATCAAGCGGCAAATTTGTCAAGAGTTCAAAATACTGGGCGATCGAACTATCCGCAATTTTCTCCAACTTAGAATACATCGTCAGCGGGTCTTCCGACAAACCCACATAATTATGCAAAGACTTCGACATCTTCTGCACCCCGTCAGTCCCCAGCAAAATCGGCATCAGCAAACCAAACTGCGGTTTCATCCCAAAATGCCGCTGCAAATCTCTCCCCACAGCAATATTAAACTTTTGGTCAGTTCCCCCCAACTCAAGATCCGCTTCCAAAGCCACGGAATCGTAACCCTGCATTAGCGGGTACAGAAACTCGTGCAGGTAAATCGCATTTTCCTGCTGTATCCTGTTGTCAAATCCCTCTTTAGCGAGCATCTGCTGCACTGTCATCGTCCCCAGCAGTTCCAAAATCTTCGCCAAGTCCAATTTGGACAACCACTCGGAGTTATAGCGAATTTCCAAGCGTCCGGGCGTGTCAAAATCGAGAATCGGACGCACTTGGTCTAAATAAGTCTTGGCATTTTCCGCCACTTGTTCCTCTGTCAACTGCGATCGAACTTCAGATTTCCCTGTCGGATCGCCAATTCTTGCGGTAAAATCTCCGATGAGCAGTACCGCTGTATGTCCTGCGTCCTGAAAAGCTCTCAGCTTGCGGACGCAAATGCTGTGTCCCAGGTGAATTTCGCTCCCTGTGGGGTCAATTCCGAGTTTGACTCGCAACGGGCGATCGACTTTTGCCAGCAATTGGGCCAGATTTTCGTCAGGGTTGCTAGAATCAGGTCGATCGGGAAAAATCTCGCTGATGCCGCGGTAAAGCGCTGAAAGGTTAGGAGTTATCATAGGGGAGCGATCGGAAACCATAATATTGTGCCGGTCTTAGCGGAATCAGTTAAACTCACTGATTCACGCATACAAACACACTTATCAAGCTACCATAATCCCAAAGCGACCCAGCTTTTCTTGGCTAACCCCGCCCAAAAACACCTACCAAGCCCCCGACAACAGTAGCGGCGAACCCCAAATTTTAGACAAAGAGTTCAAACCCCCAAATTCATCTGCAGCAAGTAAATCTAAAATCTAAAATCTAAAATCTAAAATCGACTGACAGCCTCCAGAGTTCGCATCTAAAATTACAAATCTTAAGCCCAAAATCGAGTGAGGAAGTGAAATCCACGTGTCAACTAACGCAGTCCGCAAACATACGGAAAACTCAGCCCCTGTATTCGAGTTTGTTCAGTCAGTCAGCAAAGTGACCGCCGGAACCATACTCAGCATCACAATGCTAGCCAGTTCCGTAGTCGCTGGCGGACTGGTTGGCCTAGCGATCAGTTTCCGTAATTTGCCAGATGTTCGCATCTTGCAAACCTACTCTCCTACAGAAACTACCCACATTTACGACATCAACGGTAAGCCCCTAGCCAGCATCCACGACGAAGCTAACCGGGATGTCGTACCCCTCGACCAAATCTCTCCGAACTTGAAACGAGCTGTAATGGCGATCGAAGATAGCAACTTCTTCACCCACAAAGGCATCAACCCCGGCGGCATAGCCCGAGCTCTCATAGTCAACCTAGAGAAAGGTAGAACCGTTGAAGGCGGCTCGACTATGACAATGCAGCTAGTCAAAAACTTGTTTCTCTCTCCCCAGTCAAAATTTAGTCGCAAGATAGCTGAAGCGGTAATGTCCATCCGCTTGGAGCAAATTCTCAACAAAGACCAAATTCTGCAACTATACCTGAATCAAATCTACTTAGGTCACAACTTATACGGCGTAGAGACAGCCTCTCGAAGCTATTTCAACAAGTCAGCCAATAATTTGACCCTTGCAGAAGCAGCCATGCTCGCCGGCTTAATTTCCGCCCCAGAAGAATACAGTCCTTTTGTCAATTACAAGTTGTCAAAAGAACGGCAGGAAACGGTTTTAAACCGGATGAAAGATCTCAAATGGATTACGGCGGCGGAAGCCGATACCGCCCGATCGCAAAAAATTAAGCTCGGCAAAATTACCTCCTTTGGCGGCTCTAAAGTTCCTTACGTCACGCAAGCCGTAGTCCAGGAACTGACCAGGCGTTTCGGGCGAGATGCAGTCGTCAAGGGAGGAATGCGCGTTCAAACCACGATCGACCTCAAAATGCAGCGCATAGCCGAAGAAACCGTCAAAGCGTGGCACGATAGACTTTCTTACCAAGGACTTTTTTACAGCCGCGAGGAAGGTCAAATTGCCCTAGCCGCCGTCGATCCCCGCACCCACTTCGTCAAAGCAATGGTTGGCGGCGTCGATTACGAAAAGAGTCAGTTCAACCGCGCCATTCAAGCACGCCGCCAGCCCGGATCTTCTTTTAAACCTTTTGTCTACTACGCTGCCTTTGCTAGCGGCAAATACACCCCCGATTCAATTGTCTACGACTCCCCTGTCGGCTACCGCGACGGCGACGGCTACTACTACCCTCAAAACTACGGCGGCGGCTTCTCCGGTGCCGTCAGCATCCGCAGAGCTTTGGAATCATCGCTCAACGTTCCCGCCGTCAAGCTCGGCCAAGAAGTAGGATTGAATAAAGTCATTGAGATTTGCCGGACACTCGGCATCAGAAGTCCGATGGAACCGGTGATTTCTTTGCCGCTAGGTGCCGTTGACTTGACTCCCTTAGAAATGGCCGGAGCTTTTGCTACCTTCGCCAACAACGGCTGGCATTCTGACACCACGTTTATCGTCCAAGTCACTGACAGCAGCGGCAACGTCTTGCTCGACAATACACCCAAACCAAAACCAGTTCTCAACGCCTGGGCCGCAGCATCTGTCAACAGCGCTCTGCAAGGGGTGATTAACAACGGAACCGCAAGGGCCGCCCAACTCGGGCGTCCGGCTGCTGGGAAAACTGGTACAACTTCCTCAGAACGGGATATCTGGTTTGTGGGTTACGTGCCGCAGTTGTCGGTTGCAGTCTGGATGGGCAACGACAATTACGCACCGATGAGCTACGGTGCTACGGGCGGTGGGATTGTTGCCCCTGTTTGGCGAGATTTTATGAGCCAAGCTTTGCAAGGCGTTCCCGCAGAAAGTTTTAAACCTGCGTCAGCTTTTGAGCGGCCTTAATTATTAGTTGGCAGTTGGTAGTTGGTAGTTGGCAGTTGGTAGTTGGCAGTTGACCGTTGGCAGTTGACCGTTGGCAGTTGACCGTTGGCAGTTGACCGTTGAACATGAGTCAAAAACTAGGTCTATAAGCATTCTCCCTTCTTCCTTCTTCCTTCTTACATCTTCCATCTTCCATCTTCCGACGGACTTACATCCGTTACATCCGTTACATCCGTTACATCCGTTACATCCCGTACATTGCTCGTTACCGAACTTCCATCTTTCTATGATTGTTTTTCCAGCTCAGATTTCATCCGCTCCAGCGTTGAGTTCATTTGCTCAAACATCTGCTGGGGCGTGATGCCAAATTGATTGAGCTGTGTTTTTAACTGCTCTACAGTCATCTGAGCCATGAAGTCCTCAGACAGCTCGAAGCGCTTCATAAAAATCCGGTAGCGCTCCATCATGGATTCCATCTGCGCGATAAACATTTTCTTGCCTTCGCGATCGAATTTGCCGTAATTCCCGCCTAGTTGGATGAGAGATTGATAGTCTTCAAACAACAGCTTGGCTTCTTGCTGAACAATTTCTGAATCAAAAAATCCCATAGCTTTCCTAATTTTTAATATGAACTAATTTTGATGTAGACGAAAAATCCCGCTGCTTTTTATACTATTTTATCAGTTGCCGGAGGAAGTCCCTACCCCTCAAGGCACAAGAATCAGTAGAAATTTCCGTACAGCAGACGGG
>NZ_JAUBPN010000016.1:43559-162518 GCF_036700745.1 Microcoleus sp. S36a_B3
GGAGACTGGGAGACTGGGAGACTGGGAGACTGGGAGACTGGGAGACTGGGAGACTGGGAGACTGGGAGACTGGGAGACTGGGAGAGGGGGAGACTGGGAGAGGGGGAGAATTACCAATTACCGATTCCCAATTCCCAATTCCCAATTCCCAATTCCCAATTCCCAATTCCCAATTCCCAATTCCCCCAACATTCATCCGTTAAATCCCGTACCTTGTTCGTTGGCCGAGCTTCCATCTTCCATCTTCCATCTTCCTCATGACCAATGACTAATGACTAATGACTAATGACCAATGACTAATGACCAATGACTAATGACTAATGACTAATGACTAATGACTAATGACTAATGACTAATGACTGATGACTTCAAACTTGTCCGATACGTTCTAGCGGCCAAAACCGCACTACAGCGCGGCCGATGATATTCTGCTGAGGTAAAAATCCCCATCGGCTAGAGTCGTTGCTGTTGTTGCGGTTATCTCCCATCACAAAGTATTGATTTTCAGGGACGCGATAAGGCCCCCACTGGTATTTAGGAGGTTCGGCAATATATTTTTCGACGAGGGGTTTGTCGTTGAGGTAAACTAAACCTTTTTTAACAGCGACGGTTTGACCCGGTAAACCAATTACCCGCTTGATAAATGCTTGGTCTTCGGTAAAGCCTTGTTCTTGCAACTTTTGGGGCGGGGCAAATACTACGATGTCGCCAGTTTTTGGAGGTTCGAGGTAGTAGGAGATTTTTTCGACCACGACGCGATCGCCCACGTGCAGAGTTGGTATCATAGAATCTGACGGTATGAAGCGCGGTTCCGCCACCAGCGCTCGAATCAATATTGCTAAACCCAAAGCAATAATTACGATTTGTAGATTTTCTCGCTGCGACTTCCAGGCTTTTTGCCACCAGGTTTCAGCCTGCACTTCTGCTACTTCTGTAGCTAAATTCTTTTTTTCCGATGTCATTGAGTCCTCGCTATATAATTGCCACAAATTATCTAATAAGTTGTAGAGACCTTCAAATTGTATTTCCAGAAACAATCACCTCGAATATTCAATTTAAATGCTCTACAGCTTACCTTTGAAATATATCGCTGTTAATTATTAGACTGGAATTGCAACAAATGCAAACTATCTTACAATTATCTGCGTTTATTTGCGTTTGTCTGTGGTTTCCTTATTCATCAAATATTGACGTAATATCATGTCCTGTCGATTAGCACAACAACAACGGATCGCGCGTGTGGAATTTAGTCTGCACTACGAACCAATTTTATAGTTGTCAATCGACCGTACCCGATATAATAAGTATCCTCTTGATATTAACTCATAAAAAAGGTAGAGAATTAAAATTCTCTACCTTTTTTTACGTGAAGATTTGGAGTTATTTGCAACTGCGAGATTGGTTATTTCACAACTTTACTCGCCGCACTCCACTCAATCTTACTCAGCGCCTTGGGGTAGCAATTCCCGCTTTTGACCTTGCAGCACCTTGACAATCCCGTCATCGCCCACATCCACAAGGGCGATGTCGCCGTCTTTGATGCGACCGGAAAGAATTTCCTCGGCCAAGCTGTCTTCCAACAACCGCATGATGGCGCGGCGCAGGGGTCGGGCTCCGTAGCTGGGGTTGTAGCCTTCTTCTATCAGCCGTTCTTTGAATTTCTCGGTCACTTCCATCGTGATTCCTTGTTCTGTCAAGCGGCCGAACACTTCTTTAAGCATGATGACGGCGATTTCCTTGACTTCTTCCCTGTTCAACTGACGGAAGACGATAATTTCGTCAAGTCTGTTGAGGAATTCTGGGCGGAAGTAGTTCTTGAGTTCTTCGTTAACCAAGGAGCGAATGCGGTTGTAATTAGCATCGGCTTGGTTGTCGCTGAACTCGAAACCGAGGCCGCCGCCGCCTTTTTCGATGACCTTAGAACCGATGTTAGAAGTCATGATCAGCAGCGTGTTTTTGAAGTCCACGGTGCGACCTTTGGCATCGGTTAAGCGGCCGTCTTCCAATATTTGCAGGAGCATATTGAAGACATCGGGGTGGGCTTTTTCGATTTCGTCGAACAGCACGACGGTGTAAGGACGGCGGCGGACTGCTTCTGTGAGTTGGCCGCCTTCGTTGTAGCCGACGTACCCGGGTGGAGAACCGATGAGTTTGGAGACGGTGTGACGTTCCATGTATTCGGACATATCCAGCCGGATCATGGCTTCTTCGGAACCGAAGAAATAGGAAGCAAGGGCTTTGGTGAGTTCGGTTTTACCGACGCCTGTGGGCCCGGAGAAGATGAAACTGGCGATCGGGCGATTGGGATTTTTCAAGCCAACGCGAGCGCGACGGATGGCGCGGGAAACGGCTTTCACTGCTTCTTCCTGGCCGATCAAGCGCTGGTGCAAGGTATCTTCCATGTGCAGCAGCTTTTCGGATTCGGATTCGGTCAGTTTGTTGACCGGGACGCCCGTCCAGCTTGCGACGATTTGAGCGATATCTTCTTCGGTAACTACTGGCGATGGGTCGGTGTCGCCACGGGCCGCCGAGTCGGTTTTTTTGGCTTGGGAAATAGCGCGAATTTCGGCTTTGATGGTCATTTCTCGATCGCGCAATTCCCCAGCTTTGTCAAAGTCTTGAGAACGCACCGCTTCGTCTTTATCTTTCAGGACTTGGCGGAGTTCCTTGTCAAGTTCTTTAGCTGCGGGGGGAAGTTGAGAATTGATCAGGCGTACTCTCGAACCTGCTTCGTCTACCAAGTCAATTGCTTTGTCTGGGAGGAAGCGGTCGGAGATGTAACGGTGAGAGAGTTTGGCTGCTGCTTCTAAGGCGGTGTCCAAGATTTTCAGCTTGTGGTGCTGTTCGTAGCGTTCCCGCAAACCGAAGAGAATCTCGATCGTCTCGTCAACAGTAGGTTCGCCGACCATCACCGGTTGGAAGCGCCGCTCTAGGGCTGCATCGCGCTCGATGTGCTTGCGGTACTCATCGAGGGTTGTAGCGCCGATACACTGGAGTTCGCCTCTAGCCAAAGCTGGCTTGAGAATGTTCGCTGCGTCGATCGCCCCTTCTGCCGCACCTGCACCGATCAAAGTGTGCACTTCGTCAATCACCAAAATCACGTTACCGGCTGTGCGGATTTCATCCATGATTTTTTTGAGACGTTCCTCGAATTCACCCCGGTATTTGGTACCGGCGACCAGCAGGCCGATGTCGAGAGTTACAACCCGCTTTTCTTCGAGGATGTCTGGGATATCGTTGTTAGCGATGCGCTGGGCCAGACCTTCGGCGATCGCAGTTTTACCGACTCCGGGTTCCCCGATGAGCACCGGGTTATTTTTGGTGCGGCGACCGAGGATTTGAATTACCCGTTCGATTTCTTTTTGCCGACCGACTACCGGGTCAAGCTTACCATCGACGGCCATTTGAGTCAGGTTCGAGCCAAATTCGTCGAGGGTTGGCGTTTTGGTGCGAGCGCCCCCACCAGTGGCTGCGACTTCTGCGGTTTCTCCCAGCATCCTAATCACTTGGGTGCGGACTTTCGACAAGTCTACTCCCAGATTTTCCAGGACTCTGGCCGCGACTCCTTCACCTTCGCGAATCAAGCCTAGCAGCAGGTGTTCGGTGCCGATGTAGTTGTGTCCGAGTTGGCGGGCTTCTTCGAGGGACAGTTCTAGAACCCGCTTGGCGCGAGGGGTGAACGGAATTTCGACTGCTACGAAGCCCGAACCGCGCCCGATGATTTTTTCGACCTCAATCCGAGCATCTTTGAGATTAACTCCCATTGATTTGAGGACTTTTGCCGCCACTCCGGTTCCTTCTCCGATCAGACCCAGAAGGATCTGTTCTGTCCCTACGAAGTTGTGACCCAGGCGGCGAGCTTCTTCCTGGGCCAACATGATTACTTTTATTGCTTTTTCTGTGAAGCGTTCAAACATGGTTTATTCCCACCTGCTATGTGCCCGTTTTGAGGTCACGCTCGCACAACGAGCGTTTTTGTTCGAGTGTTAACTCGTAATGCCAATTCTAGCGCGACACTCGCACCGCTGGGCCGCACTCGGCGGCTGCGGTTGCAGATTCTAGGCTCATGTTGCAGGGTGGCTTTCAACTGGGAAGACCCAAATGGTGGCTGACCTACAACCTCCCCTAGACTGCAAGAAGATTGCTCTCCTCGGCCCGCGCCCAACCTACGACTGACTATGTATTGAGGATTCTAGCACAATCTTTTTTGGTCTCGCGCAGGTGCAAAATTGATATTTCTCAAAGTGTCGGGCCGTTTTTTTTACAAAAGTTATTAGTTAGATGGGCGATCGATCCCCTAAACACATCCTTAAGTAACAGCCTATCTCAAGAATTTGTTGGTTGGGAGGGCGAGGGCGAGCTGGGCTTTCTTTATCTAAAATTTTGCCCCAGATCCGTTGGGAATTAGGCTAGTCTTGATGTTGTGTGTTGTGCGATCGCTCCTGCATCAATTAGTGAGTGTTGCTACACTCCCAAAGGTTTAGCTCAGACTATACTCAGCACGGTCAAAGACCTTGCTTTCGTAGCAGAGTGCTTTTTGTCGTTAGCATATCTGACTTGAAAGTCGGAAACTTCAACTTTACAAAACAATCTAAATCCTGTTTAAGGGGTAGTAAAGTAAATTGTGAATACTAGAAAGTTAGATGACCAGGTACAAAGTACCGAAAATGGATCGATCAAAGTTCCAGGTACATCCCAGAATGTAACCGCCACTACTTCCGCCGCTTCAAAAACAGAATTCAATACAGAATTCAATGCAGAAGAGCTAGGACGTGTCTACTTTATTCGGCACGGTGAAAGTACCAGTAACGAACGCAACATTTTTGCAGGAGTTTTGGATGTTGATCTGACAGGATTTGGTAGATTGCAAGCGCGTCAAGCAGGTGTTGACCTCAAGAAAAAAGGTACAAAGTTTGACGCAGTATATGTCTCTCACATGAGACGGGCGCGGCAAACCTGTGAAATCGCCCTTGCTGAAAGTCAGGCACTAAAGTCGCCCGATATCCCCGTTCAGATAGACCACCGCATTAGCGAAAAATCCTTTGGCATTTTTGCGGGTCGCAACCTAAATTTGCTGCGTCTAGCCCTGGGCTACGAAGGCTTCGAGGAAATGTTGCACTCGCACAACGAAGCACCTCCGGCTGGCGAAAAGATTGCCCAAGTTTACTTTCGCGCTGCCCGTTTCTACGAGGACAAAGTTGTACCGCACTTGGAACGGGGAGAAACAGTTCTAGTAGTGTGCCACCAATATGTACTGGAGCCTCTAGCACTTTATTTAAGCGGCTTACCCCCTACAGCTTACAAACACCTGAAACTCCCCAACGGTAAAGCTCTCAGCGGTGTCGATCTCGTCAAGTTTCGCGATAAGGAATCCGGCAGTGCTGCTTCCCTGCGGAAAGAGATCAACGATCTTTCAATTATGTGGGCGATTTTGATCTATGCCACCGCCTTCTTACTGGGAAGTTTGGTAGGGGCAATCAGTGGCGGAGCTGGAGGGATTCCGTCAGCGCTATTTCGATCGATAATTGTTGCGTGTCTTGCCGCTTCAACATTTTATACCTACCTGGACATTGACTTTGCCGCCAGTAAACGCAAAGTAACTTCAACTGTGAAGTATCTAGTTTACGGGTGGATGGCAGTGAGATGGGCAGTTGGTCTATTTTTAATATTTTCTGGATTTTTATATCAGAGCGAAGCCGATTTGTACAAAGTTTTGTGGGTGCTGTTTTGGATGGTTCCGCCAGCCCTGACTTCCCCAGTTTTATCGGTGCTTTGGGGCGGTAATCTTTATCCGTCGGCTCTCTTGTCAAGAACGCTATCAATCGTTGCTCCACTGGCGCTTCTGGCTACATTGAAGGTTGCCAATTTACCCATTAACGTTGACAGCCTGATCTTTTTCGGCATCATTTTAATTTTAGGTCTGGCAATACCGGGAGCGATCGCCCAGTTTTGGCGCGACAAATCTCCTGTAGAATCAAACCACCACAGTAAAAACTGGAAATTTATCGGTGTGCTGGCTGTTGCATTAATGGCTTTGGCAACCGGGTTTCAGTTTACTCCGGCAACATTCCTCAGCGATATATTTTCCTCAACGGATACAGCGCGATCGCTAGCTTGTCTGCAACAACTGGCAATTGCAACTTTGGTCTTTGTCTCGATGCGGGTAGTAGCTACATTAACCTCAGTGTTTACAAAGGGCAAGCTAAGTAAGGCAGAAGCTCGCGATGCTTATATCTTGCTTGTGAACCCAAACTTTTTCCTTTGGGCAGCTCTTTTTATCGGTGTTAGTGCAACTACTTCGGAGGTGAAGTATGCAGTTTTTTGGGCCTCGCTGGGCTTTTTCTGCATCCCACTCATCGAACAGATATTGTTCATGAATTCATTTGGCAATGACATACTGAGAGAAACACTGCGTTCTTCGAGAGTGGCAACAGAAGATATCAAAAAGCTGTTCCTGCAATTAGATACGGATGGAAGTAAGTCGCTCGATCGATCCGAAATTACGGAGTTGTTAGGGCTAATAGAAGATATGACAACAGGCGAACGTAGCTCTGAAGAAGTCAGAAGCTACGTCACTGATTATCTGTTCAACATTCTTGACAGCGATGGCAATGGCACTGTCGATTTAGCAGAATTAGAAGAGTACGTATCAACCTATGGGTTGGTTGCTAACCTGAACGTCGTCTCTGCTACTGCATCCCCAGTTGGAGCATAAGTGGCGATCGCCCGGAATTGATACTAATGGAGCTGACATAATTTTTGTAAATTCTGTCAGCTCCAAGTTCAATAGAGGAGCAATTTATAGATTCATTTGAGCCACTTTTCGTCAATTTCGATATTGACTTTGAAGAAAACCTCGCGAAGGTGGAGCAATTGCTCGTAGAAATTCTGAAATCGCACCCCAAAGTTTTGGCGTTTTGGCGTTTTGGCAGAGCCGGCCCCCAGCACCCAACTGTGGAGCATTGAAGACTATTACATCAGTTTGAAGGCAGATGGGTGGGTGAAAAAAGAAGATTTTTGGACAGTTCACTCAGACGTTATCCGCATGATTCAGGGACGGTTCGACTCTGAAGGCATCAAACTTGCTGCTATTCCCAAAGGTATTGAAATCGGACGAGAAGATGATAGTAATGGCAAAATTTCCCATCTCGTTTCGGAAACGTCCGTGTATCGGAAAGCAGGAGCGGTTTCGGAAAGCCTTAGAGATTGACATCTGGTAGGTTGGTCTCTCAAATTAAATGCGATAGTTGAAAGATCGGACAGCGATCGCTTGCAGCAAAAGGGACTACTTCCAGTTTATGCCATAACCCCCAAGGCGGTTGCTATATTTGTCAATATCCCTGCTATGATTATCTGCAAGCATACCGAGCTTATTAACTTTGTCTCTTGTCGATAGGAGTCGGGGTGACTAAGAATCATGTAAATTTTCCAGCGTTATTCACAAATCCAGGATTAAATGATGTTACCGACCGATGAGCAACCGTTTAAGTAAGAACTGAATCAGGCTGCATTTATTCAGAATATGTTGTATCGCGATCCTGCATTTTATGAACAAGTGTATAAAGATTGCAACGCTGAGGTATCTAAACGTATGTCCGATCGCTACCTCCAACGCTCGCCGACATCAATTTTAGATATTGGGTGCGGTCCAGGACGAGATTTGTAGGATCTGTCAACAATTTTTTCTGATAAAGATCCGCACACACAAAGCAGAGTTTGTACCGCAATGGGAATATCTGCCTTGGTGGGAAGAGTTCAAGACCATTTTAGCGCAAGCCTTAGACCTGGCTAATCTTGGAGCGCTCAATTTATTTAGTCGTCAAGAAATTTTTGAGTTGATGGGACGGGTAGCTTTAGCCGATCGGCAACTTAAACCCGAAGAAATCAAAGCAATGGAAACAGTTGCAGAAACTTTGCAGCTTGGCTTGACAACTGATGCCCTTCACGAGTGGCTGAAGTCACTCAGTTAAGGCAATGTCACGCCTAGCGATCAACTAAGCTTATGCTTAACTCAAATTACTAATAGGCTGTTTTTCACTACAAGTACGGAATAACCATTATAACCATTTGAGACGCTCTCTAATTTCACTTGAATATTACCTTCGGCAACATCTTAAATCTTTACTTACAAAGGAGCAATCATGGAACCTAATATGCAACCTCAAAAACCCGTTCAAGCCGCCGTTGAAGACTTGCAAAAAAAGCATTCTCGTCGTTCCGGCAGGCGACAGAAGTTTTTCGGCGCCCTCAAGGAAAAATATCCCAATTTTCACATTTTCTACGTTTTTTTCAACATCATTGCTATCTGGACTGGCTCTTTCACTATAGTTGACTCATGGGCTGGTGGAGAAAATTTGTTAGAAACACGCGCCCCTGAATTTTCTCCTGAAGTTATTCTGCACTATCTTAGTTTGTTAGCGCTTGGCCTGATAATGCTTCTCTTAGACGACCTATCCTTGAAGGAGTTGCTATTTGGGAGAAAAACTCCTTCAGAAAAACCTTTCGAGGCTATGAATTTTAGGGAGAAAGTATTTCATAACTTCAAAAATAAGTATCCCAGCTTGTCTACTATTTATACTCTCATTGCCATCATCTTATGTTGGTGCGGTGTCTGGGGTTTCTTTTACAAAATTCCGATGCAACCATTTTTGCGTGCTGTACTATCAGTGTTTGGCGGTTTCTTCTTGCTTTATATTGACGATCTGAAGCTGGACGAACTTTAGGGTTCTAGACCCTTTTTTTCTCACAAAGCTTGAGAAAAGAAGGGTCAAAAACTGCCAAAATGTATATTGCAAATACGAGGTGGATCGCATCGGTTTCATTACTGAAGCCGACTCTCAAAAAATAGGTTGGTTCCCGGCAGAAGTTATGGGCGATCGACCAGGTTCGTTACAGTACAACATCATTCGTTACGTTTGCGATCGCTGCCCTGTCCTATGCTATGGTTTCTATGGCGTTATCTGTAATTTGAGTGGAATTTGGCAAATCTGAAAATTACGCCTTAAACCGCTGCATTTAGGCGGAAAACCCCGTTAATTTATTTGCTCAAAACCGAAACTACGAGAGAACCCAAAAAATACTTACGTGAGTACCTTAAAACTAGAAAAAGGAAAATATCCCAATGAAGTTAGACAAGTTTGTACTAGCACAAAATATGGCATTTCTAATATCCATGCCACCCGAAAGTAATTTGGCGAAGTTACTCTCCTTTTGCTTGGCGACAAAGGTTAGAAAAAATACAACCGGAACAGAAATCTTAAGGATCACCTGTGAGCTAATGGAAAACCCATCTAATTTGCCTTATTGGACGCAAGACGTGATGGGACTCGATTTAGATTACAGTACCGAGGAGTGGAAAGCTTTAGGGGAGATGGGCATCAAGGATGCAGAAGACTTTATGGCTGCCCTGTCGCAAGAGTTGGAAAATTTGAGTTTGTAATATCTGGCCCTGGCGTCCGCAAAGAAACTCTCAGGTTCCAAACACTCTATCAAAAGCATTCATTCAGAGCCGGATAGTTAAAAAACCCTGTCTTTAGACAAGGAAGCGTCAACTTTCAAGAGAAAAACAAGCATTATGTCTTTAAATGTTGAACTGTTAGAGCAAAGTTTCGAGAAAATCAAACCTCACGCTGATGAATTTGCCGCTAGCTTCTACGAAAAATTGTTTACAACTCACCCTGAATTTAAACCGCTGTTTGCCAATATAGATATGGCAAAGCAACAGAAGAAGCTGATTAATGCTCTGGTTTTAGTAGTAGAAAATCTCCGTTCTCCAGAAGCTTTAGGGCCAGTTCTCAACGCCTTGGGAGGCAGACACATCGGTTATGGGGTAATTCCCAAATATTACAGTCCAGTTGGAGAAGCACTACTGAGTGCTTTTGAGCAGTCTCTCCAGCAAAATTGGACTCCCGAAGTAAAGCTGGCGTGGACAGATGCCTACAGAGCAATTACTGATTTGATGTTAAAAGGCGCAGGTGTAGTTTCTTCACCTGAAAAAGTTAAATTAGAAACAGAGGTAATTCCAGAAAAATCGGTGACTGTACCAGCTAATCACCAACTAGAATTAATTCCAGAAAAAGAGCCAAAATTTGCCGTAGATATACTGGAAAGCAGTTTCGAGAAAATCAAACCTCGTGCTGATGAATTTGCCGCTAACTTCTACGAAAACCTCTTCATCGCTCACCCAGAATTTAAACCGCTGTTTGCCAATATCGCTATTGAAAAACAACAGAAGAAGCTCATAAATGCTTTGGTATTGGTAGTAGAAAATCTCCGCTCTCCCGAGGCTTTAGGCCCAGTTCTGAACGCCTTGGGAGGCAGACACATCGGCTATGGGGTAATTCCTAAATATTATGGTCCAGTTGGAGAAGCACTGCTGATGGCTTTTGAGCAGTCTCTCCAGCAAGATTGGACTCCCGAAGTAAAGCTGGCGTGGACAGATGCCTACAGAGCAATTACTGATTTGATGTTAAAAGGCGCAGGTGCAGTTTCTACACCAAAGGTTGTCCCACATGAAAAAGATGTCACCCACAATCAGCCAAAAGAATCAAAGACACAATTACTGAACGAATCTAAGCCGATCGCGCCGCCAACCGAGGAACAGAAAAAGCCTTTAGTACCAATTCAGTTGGATGGTGAAATTATCCAAAAAATACTCTTGAAAATAACTGATAGTTATCAGCAATTTCAGGGTCAATCATTGGTTCAGCGATTGGGTGAAGTTCTTAAAGGAATTTTAGGAAAATTCATTGATAATTTTTGGACACAACCCGCCTGGTTAGTGGCTAGCGTTTCAGCCGTTTTGTTCATCATAATTTATGTAAACGCGGCGGAAAATTCTCTGCTGGCAGAGATTTTGGAGAGTGCTGATGCTCTCAGTCTTGTCGTTGCTTTAGTTTTATTCATTAAGGAAGCTCCCGATCGCCGGAAGCAATTTCACTACCAAGCTTGGAGTACAGTTGATGCAGCACACAGCGTAAAAGTTAGCTATGCAAGAATTCTGGCACTCCAAGATTTGAACTCAGATGGTGTTTCTCTGAGAGGTTTGGATTCTCCTGATGCAGAGTTAATAGCTATTAATCTCTCTCAGGCCAATCTGAGTGCAGCCAATTTGAGTAAGACGGATCTCAGTAATGCAAATTTGAGCCATGCCAACCTCGATAATGCTAACCTCAGTCAAGCTAAACTTGCGGGTGCTAATCTCAGTGATGCCAACCTGAGTTTTGCTCGCTTGAGTCAGGTTAATCTCAGTAATGCCAACCTCAGTGGCGCTAATTTAATTTGTGCGGACTTGAGTAACGCAAATATGAGCGGTGTCAATTTGAGAAATGCGAGTTTGAGTGGTGCTAATCTGAATAGTACCTACCTAAGTGGTGCAAATCTAAAAGGTGCTAAAGTTAGTATTTCTGACCTGAGTGGTGCTTTGCTCATAGGTGCTATTATGCCTGATGGATCGAAGTATAAGTCTCTGGAAGATGGGGTCACAAATGAATAAATTGATGCCAACTTTTTTATGACTTTGAGGTCTGCTTTTCTGGTAAAATGGTGACGACCCCTGGGAGCATCTCATATTTGTAAAAATACTTCTTTTGACTCCTTCTTTCTTCCTCTTTCCTCCTGTCTCCTGTCTCCTACCTCCAATTGTTAGCTGGGCCGCAAAAGTGAGATGCTCCCATTCAGAAGTTTTGTGGATTCTGGTTTCTATAACTTGCATATTTAGCCTTTCATACCGTAAATCAGCAACGCCTAAATTCACTGTTGACTGTTAACATCATGTATGAGTGCAACCGGAATTGGTATTATAGCGGTTATCAAGCGTCGTGAGGTATGCCCTATGCCCTATGCCACATAGTACCTCATCTTTCTGAAAAAGGCTATACATCTACGGTTAACCTATCAATCCAAGATTTATACAAGAGTTTTAGTCATAATTAATTCTAAAATCTAAAATCGGACTATGATCCTTTCTTTCTCGTCAAAATTCCTTGACTGGGACTGAACACCAAAGCAACCAAAAATAATCCAAACACAACTAATACAATTGCCGCACCAGACGGCATATTCAAATAATAGCTAAAATACATCCCAGCCACGCTAGCTACAATTCCAATAAGCGCTCCCAATCCCATCATTAAATGTAACTCTTTTACCAACAAATACGCAGTAATTCCCGGCCCGATTAATAGCGAAATTACTAACAGCGCCCCCACAGTTTGCAAACTCGCCACAATTGTCAGGGTAATTGCCGAAATCATTCCCAGGTAAATCCAGTTTACCGGCAAACCTGACGCTTGCGCTCCCAAAGGGTCAAAGGTATAGAATAGAAGTTCTTTGTAAAAGATTTTAACCGCCGCCAAAATTATCACAGTTATGATAAAAGTCTGCTGCACGTCAGCGGGTGCAACTGATAAGATATTCCCGAACAAAAATCCGTCTAAGTCTAGTTTTGTTGTTCGTAGTATGCTAATTAAGGTGACGCTAATTGCTAGAAATGTAGACAAAATTAATGCCATGATAGCATCAATTTTTATGCGCGATTGCGATTGAATCCACGCCATGATTACGGCGCTGATAATTCCCGATATAAAAGCGCCGATGGAAATATTGAATCCTAAAGAAAAAGCAACGGGCAATCCTGCTAATACTGAATGGGCGATCATGTCTACCATCATTCCCATTTGTTGTACAATTAAGTAGGAGCCGACTACGGCGCAGAGTATTCCTAGCAAAATGCCGACGGCGATCGCGTTTCGCATGAACTCGAATTTTAATGGCTCAATCAGCAAATTTAACATTTATAGAAGAAGGAAGTTCGGCAACGGATTTAACGGATGATGGAAGATGATTGAACCGCGAAGACGCTTTAGGCGAAGCCGCGCGTCAGCGCTAGGACACGAAGGAAGAAGGAAGAAGGGACTTCCCCTTTGTCTCACGCTGCAACTAAGCTGAAATCGTATCCATAGGCTTTTTGAATATTGGTTGCGGTGAGGACTTCCCGGCTGGAACCAGCGGCAATTAATCGTTTGTTGAGTAACAATAAATTATCGTATTGTTTTAAGGTTTCGCCTAAATCGTGACTGATTACTAGCAATGTTTTATTTTCGGCTTTGAGTTCGGCAAAAATATCGAAAATAATTTCTTCTGTTGCTTTGTCGATCGCATTAAATGGTTCGTCGAAGAAGAATAAATCGGCTTGTTGGGCGATCGCCCTTGCTAAGAAAATCCGCTGCTGCTGTCCCCCGGAGAGTTCGCCAATTTGCCGATCGCGCAAATCCCACATTCCCACCCGCAGCAAAGCAGTTTTCACCAATTCCTGCGACTGCTTCGAGAAACTGCGAAACCAACCAGTCTGGACAGTCCGCGCCATCATCACCGCATTTTGCACAGTAATCGGATAATCCCAGTCAATTTGCGATCGCTGCGGCACATAAGCCACCCGCGACAACTGTTCCTTCAACAACCGCCCCTGATATTTTACCAAACCCCGACAGGTAGGGATCAATCCCAGCATCGCTTTCACCATCGTGCTTTTCCCCGCGCCGTTGGGGCCGAACACCCCCGTTAACTGTCCGGGTTCTAACTGAAAATTCACGCTGTTGAGGGCCGAAATTCCTCGATAATTCACAGCCAAATCTTGCACTTCTAACATAATTCCAGATTTTGAGAACGATTCTTGTTCGTAGCTACTAGAATAGGATAACTCTAAAAGTAATAACGATTATCATTCCAGAGGTAAAAATGTTACAAAAATTGACCGGAAAAACCCGCAGATTGTGCAGTGTGGCGGTTTTGGCAATGGGTTTCGGGCTGGTTGGGTGCAGTTTGGGCCCGCAAGCCAGCAATTCCACGCCCCAAAGTAAGGGCGCCAACTTGCCGAAAGTCGTCGCCACCACTGGCGTTATCTGCGATATAACGAAGGAAATAGCCCAAAGTTCGATCGACACCACCTGTCTAATTAAGCCCGGAGAAGACCCCCACGCCTACCAAACCAAGCCAGAAGACCGCAAAGCCATTGAAACGGGCAATTTGATTTTATACGGCGGCTACAACCACGAACCAAGCATCATTAAATTAATTAAATCCAGCAGCAATCTCGCACCCAAAATCGCCGTACACGAGCTCGCCGTTCCCAAACCGCTAATGGGCGAACACGAACACGAACCGGGGGAAGAAAAAGCAGAACAAAAATCCTCAGCCACCGACGAAAAAGTCCCCGACCCTCATGTTTGGCACAATCCTCAAAATGGCATCCGCATGGTAGAAATAATTCGCGACCAATTGAGCAAAGTTTCTCCAAAAAATGCTCAACTTTACACCACAAATGCCGCCAAACTAACAAATGATTTAACAAAAATAGATACTTGGATTAAATCACAAATTGCGACAATTCCGGCCAACCAACGCAAATTAGTCACAACTCACGATGCACTGAGTTACTATGCCAATGCTTACGGCTTAGAAATTGCTGGAGCTTTGCAAGGAGTGACCACAGAAGAACAGCCCGCTGCAGCAAGAATCGCGGAATTATCATCAGAAATTAAGACTGCAGGAGTGCCAACAATTTTTGTAGAAACCACAACTAATCCCAAGTTAATGGAGACTGTAGCGAGGGAAGCCCATGTCAAAATTTCTGACAAAGAACTTTATAGCGACGAGTTAGGAGGCCCCGGCACCGGTGCTGATACCTATGAAGGAATGCTGAAAACTAATACTTGTGCAATTACTTCTGGACTCGGCGGCAATTGTACTTTGCTCCCCTAGGGCGTGCATCGCGCACGACAAACTTGTTGAGCAAGCAATTACATTTACTGTCATTGCGAGGTTGGTGAAACACAGGGAAGCAATCGCAGAATTTATCGAGATATAGCCTTTCAAGCTTTGATATGAGGTACTATGCGGCATAGGGAATAGGGCATACCTCACAATGCTTGATAACCGCTATAGCTTAAAATTGTTGGTGTGCAGTGCAAGCCCTACGGTTAAGCTACGTGCGCCCGAAAGCTCCCTACATTTGCTGAGTGCACAGCAAAACGCAGCTATCGCAATCGCAGGGGTTTTCGATTGCAGTTGCTGCATCTGCGATGAATTTAAGGCAAATTTTCCTCATCATCGCTAGTGGGGGGTTTTTGGCCAATTCCCAATTGCTTCTTAGAGGATTTTAAGTTTTTCCAAAGAGCCTTAATATCTTTATAGGCTTTTTCCGCGCTAATCTTCCCTCCTGTTTCCAGCGAGCAAATATAAGTTATTTTCTGAGCAAATTCCTGCAAGTTGGCATTAAACGCCAAGTTTTCTGGCGTAAAATCACCGTAGTAGCGATTGCGAGGATGTAAAAAATCTTCCCGCTCTTTCATAGGCCCCTCCTAATTCAAATTTTGGTTCTCTCTCTGCTATTAATAGCAGTCTTTGCACTTAGTATCGCGACGCTAACTTACTTTTATTGTATTCCGCTGGCAACAATTTTGCTTTTTCGCTTTGTACTTAGCCTGTCAAGGGAATTTTAACCTTTAATTACCCGTATTTTAACCTTAAGTTAACCTAAAAGCACAAAAATTGGGAAATGCGCTGTTCGCATCTCCCTTGAGATATATTTTACGGTTAGTGAACCTATTCTGAACCGAAATATTTATTTGTGGCACTCGCAGCCGGCGTGGCCGCAGCCTTTGCCGTTGGGATGTCCGTCAGCGCAAGCTGTGGAACAGTATGTTTTGCCGTCTTTTTCAATGGCATCGCTGGGGCTGACAGCGCACACGCACGAAGGACAAGCACATTTTGTTTGGGTGGCTGTAGTCATTTGAGATTCTCCTGGTGGATTTGTTTGCCTATACCAATATATGAACACATATTCAGAGATAAGTCAAGGAAGTAAGTGTAAAAGTTTTGTTACAAAAGATTGACCGATCGCACTAAAATGAAAATGAGAATTAAAACAAGCCGGGATCGAGATGCCACCGAAGTCTGCTGTTAACGGAGCGATAGGTCAGCCCGACCAACAAAACGATACACCAATGTGCGATCGCCCGCATATAGTTGACAACGTGCGGGCTGGGGAAATGCAAACACAGGTGCTCAACACGGCAAAAGCTCAGCGCATGGCAGAGTTTTTCAGTCTTTTGGGAGATGCGAACCGGCTGCGGCTGGTGTCGGTGTTGGCAAATCAAGAATTGTGCGTGTGCGACTTGGCGGCGGCTTTGAGTATGAGCGAATCGGCGGTATCGCACCAGTTGCGGGCGTTGCGGGCGCTGCGGTTGGTAAGTTATCGCAAAGTTGGCAGACAAGTTTTTTATAGTTTACTCGATCGCCACGTTTTAGAACTGTACCGAGCAGTCGCCGAACACTTGGACGAACAATCTTAAATTAGTTAGTAGTTAGTAGTTAGTAGTCATTAGTCAGTAGTCAGTAGTCAGTAGTCATTAGGAATTCTTGTCGGGTCGGATTTTTTAGGGACGAGTTCACAGATAATCTTTGATACACATCGAAAATATTTATAAACTCGCCCTCTCCAACCAAAGATTTATCTTTAAAACTGCCCCGACTAGAAACCAAGGCTGAGCCTGATATTATGCTTCGACAACAGTGTGACCGCAAGCAACTACAGCTTGTTTAATAGACTCTTCCGAGGCTTTGGCATCCACGGTGACAGTCTTGGCTGCTATATCTACATCGACTTTAGCATCGGATTCAACTGTTTTGATGGCTTCGGTAATAGTGGTTCCGCAGCCGGCACAGACGATCGAGGGAACATGAAGTTTGAGTGGCATAATTAAACCAGATATTGTAGATTGCAGAATTTATTCTGCTTTTATTTTAACCTGATTTCGGTTGGCTTTCATAATATTTGTTGAAAGTTTAGCTGCGGGTAGAGAGTCAGGCATGGCTTTTTGCTGTCTCAGCAGTGGGCTTTCTGTGCAATTCCGGCAGGGGTTGAAAACCCCGGTCGGATTGATTATTTTAGTCCCAGCCGAAGTCTCGATCGCACAATTGAGCTAATCTCTGATTGTGCGATCGATAATACGCCTTCAACTGCTCGTATACTTTCTCGTCTACGGGCGAATATTGGGTAGCGTTGTGTTTTTGGTAGGCTTTGAGTTGGTGCGGCGGCAAGCCTAGAAATTCTAACACGCTGTTGTACGTGACTGCCGGATTGGTATATAAATCTTCACTTTTGAGGATTAAAAGTTGTTCTTTAGGAAATAGTTTCATCCAAGCTGGGAGTTGGTCGGCGTAGATGCCGCGGCTTAAATAAGAGTGGTGTTGGTGTTCGTAACTAAAGTAAGTTGGGTCGGCTAGGAGTTTTTCTAGTTCGCCTTTTAGTCTTTCGGGTTCTAGGGCGATCGCCTCTTCAAAAGATAATGATTCGTATTTAATCTTAATATAGTAATAGTAGTGGGAAATCGCGCGGTCTACAGGGTTTCTCAGCAAAACTATTAATTTGACTTCTGGACACAAATCGTAAATTCGCTGCGGAACTTGGGGGTGAAAAATGTAATAGGGGCTGGCTTCTCCGGTAATTTTGTGTCCGCGTTCTGCTGCTGTGGGAAATTGGGAGTAATACCATTCTGGGCCTTTGTCAAATTGGAGGTCAAAATAATGTATTTCTTTGACGGCGGCGGGGGCGATTTGGGGATGTTGGGTGAGACCGGTGTAGAGGGATGTTGTGCCGCCTTTTTGAGCGCCAATGATGATGAAATGTGGGGGATTTGGGGTTGGTTTCACAGTTGTTGAATTTTTGTAGCTCTTAATAATCGATCGCCATTTTAATACCCAGCCTGAAAAATTGTTGCCGCCCTAGGGTCGATCGACCTCCTAGGGATTGGCCGCCGCGCCCGAATCCTGTCAATTTATACCAATTTTACTCGTTACCTGGCTCTGCCTGGTAACGCAGATCCCGAGGCTCTGCCTCGCTATTGAAAATCGAGGCAGAGCCTCTAGATACGGGTTCCCAGGCAGAGCCAGGGAACCAGTTAATAGCCTCGTTGATAGGGGTTTATAGGCAGAGCATAGGAACCCGTTATTTTATCAAATGCGCCCCGGCGATGAATTGGAAACGATCGCGATCGCACTTCAATAGCGATCGAAATCACTTTAGGGCTGAACGCTGACAATAGGATAGAACTAGACTAGAGTGGAGTTACCCAGCCCAAATCCTTGCGGAGCAAATCTTTGGGAAAAAAATATATTGCCTGCGAGTTCGATCGCCCGTTTGTCGGTTTTATTTTTTCGCTAAAGTGCACATTTTGTAAATTTCTGCAAGGGTTGATATGGATGTTGTGGAAATTGGGAACAATAAAGGTGGGATCGTACTGTTGAGCAGTATCTACCTGCAATACCATCTCTGAAATTATTCAGGAAGGCGTCAATGTTTAAAAGCAAATTATCCAAAGTTATCGTATTGCTGTTGCGGCGGATTGCTGGTGTTACCAGATCTGGGGCGAAACGGCTGATGAGAGCAATGCTGCAAGCCCTCATGGCTATGAGCCGCCGGGCACAACTGCCAGTGGCGGGCTTTGTGCTGCCGACGGTGACGATGGTGTTGCTGGTAGTAATCTTGTTGACGGTGGCGATTACTCTGCGATCGTTCGATCGGGCAAATACGGCCCGTAACGTGCGCGTGAACCAGCAGGTGCTGGCGGCCGCCACTCCCGCGCTCGATCGGGCAAAGGCAAAAATTCAGTTTATGCTTTGGGAAGACCCGCAAAGACCGACAGGCACTCCATCCGATCGAGAATTGTACTTGAGAATGGCAAATGCTGACGGAGCTGCGACGGATCTTTATAGGTTTGGGGACGAGGAGCGACTGGTACTTAAAGCAGACCTCGACGGCAACGGCAGTGCCGTGGGTGACGCTAACCAACCTCCTATTCTTGCTGACGACAAAGAAAATGAGTCGATCAATACTGCGTGGAGATATCCCGTAGATACTAACGGTGATGGCACATATGACACTTTTACTATTTACGGCATATTCTTCCGCAGTCCGAAGCGCAGTGACGCAGGCCCAACTTTAGGCAACTTCACAAGGGCCAGAAGGTCGTTGGAGGCAAGAACGCCACCCACATCGGCCAAAAGTCTCAACCCTGAATGCGTGCAAGGTGGAGGTACTGTCGCTACTTTGGTAGGCGACTCGGGCTGGTACAGAATAGACGGGCCACTTAAAAAAAGTTTTTTTGTTGAAACAGTTAATGTACCGATTACACAGAAAGATATAGCTAACGGCTTGGTATTGGACAAGCCTTCTGAAGCTTTCAAAGGATCTGCCAGCACAGCCGCTTTGGAATACCAGCAAGACCAACTCCGCATTCCCCTCGCAAACAATGCCGTTGTATATGAAGACGACTTGGATATATCGCCAGGGCCTCTGTTCAATCTAAACGGGCGGATATTCACCAATAGTAATTTGTTAGTGACCAACTTAAATGGGGGAGATAGGACACGACTGTATCAAGTTAGCAGCCCGGATTCTTGTTTTTACGAACAAGAAAATAGCAAAATTGTTGTGGGAGGTAATGTAGTTAATGGCTGGGCGGGCAATACCGCCGGAATTAATCCAGTCAGCGTGCATCTTTTCCAAAAAGCCTCATCACTACCTACAGGTAATGGCAGAAACGCCGCTATGCTGACGGCGGCAAAAACTATTAGCAACGACGATTCTGAATCCACTATTGCCCAGACCAGCTTGGAGGTACTTTACAACAATAGAGCCTATTCCGATCGCCTCTCTTCGCTAGTGAATGCACAGATGGGGCCAGTCTTACCCCCCACCGGCAAGCCAGAGCAGACTCCCCAACCTGGGGACCCGTTTTCGGTGCAAAATAAACCCAGCACCCAAACCAGGAACCAAGCGCTGGAAGAATATTTTAAACAGATGCTCCGCAAAGTTCCCTTTGCGGAAACAGACTTGACGAAACCAAGCACACTGATTGCAGGAGCGCAAGACCAACTGCGACCTGCTTTGCAGACATGGAGCGAGCCGGATGATGGTAAAACCGGTATCAAAGTCTTGTCCCAACTAGAAAAGGGTAAGTTAGAAACAACAACACCAACAAAAGATGGCTCACCGCTACCTGAAGAACTATTGCTGGGCGATCGGGTGATTGCGGGTAACAACTTACCAGCAAAGAGATGGGACGACACCAAAAATGAATTTACCAGTGCGCCAGAAGAAGTAGTTCCAGGCAAGTGGAATGCTACTGACACCAGTGGCATTCTCCGCACGAGAACGCCCCAGGTGACAAAGCTGGCCGACGTAGGAGCGACAGACCGTGGTGGTTTCTGGGAAGGAGCAGCAGCGGAAACACCTAAAAATCCCCTGGATGGGGTTGGCGGTCTGCGGGTGATCACCAGTGCAGGAGTTTACGAGCGCACCAATTCTTTTCTGCCGCCTCCCACTTGGATAAATTCAAGTGGTAATTTATTGGGAAATCTCGCAACTGATGCTTACGACGACCCAACTACCACCGCTACTACTGAGAAATACCCCGTTGTGTGGCCGGATACAATGCCGATGTCGCCTCTGGGGAAGGGGTCTAAAGTATTTAACAACAATTCTAATAGCGGTGCGTTGGATTGGGTTGATTATCCAGCAGCACCAGCGCTGTCATTAGCAGCGGGTTCGGCGATCGATCCCAGAACTCCCCAGTATGCCAAGGGCGATTTACGGATGCGGGCGACAGCGGTTTATCACTACAAAAAAGACGGCGGCTATGTTCCACCTTTAGCACCAAACAAGCCCGATCTCACTGCCGTTCGGCCATTTGCCTGTGTCAGCAGCTATTACGACCCCAGCAACGCTTCCACAGCCAAAAATTTAGTTGGACTTCCCGATAATAAAAGCGGCGAGCCTGCATTAGGGACGAGGGGAACTCAAATTGGCTCAAATAATGGGATAGTCTACAGTCCACCGACAGATCGAACACAAGATGCCAAATCAACTCCAAGTGCAGTTCCGGCTACATTGGGCTTGTTAGGCGGGGCCGCGCCAAGTGATTTAGAAAGGCAAGCTAATTACGTGTTTCCTGACGGTAGGTTTGCTAACGAGCCTTTGAGAAACGCGCTACTAAAAGAACCAGGCGATCGCACTCTGGCCGACAAAGCAGCGATCGACTCTACTATGTGCGCCCTAGAAATTATAGCCACCGCTCCCAAGACAGTGAGTTCTGATATTCCTCACGGGGCTATCCAAGAAGTAGCATTTTTGAACGGTAGAGAAATCAAGGCGATCGATCGCGATGACCCCAATACCATCGTTAACGAAGCCTTTACGCTCAGCAGTCCACTGGGTACAGGCGCAGCAAAACTAACAGGCAATTACAACCAGCCCCTAGAAGAACGGCAACCTTTAGAAATTCGTGCCACTCAGATAGACCTCGATGTATTGCGAAACAACTCAATTGCCGGAGAGCCTTTACTGCCATACAGCGGAATTATCTATGCCAGCCGAGATGACGCGCTGCCCGATCGGAGCGATCGCACCCCCACCGGAGGAGGCACCGGCATAGATGAAGAACAGAGTAAAACAAAAAGCCCTACTGACTTCCTACTAGACCCCACTCGCAAGCCTAGCGCAATTCTGCTGGTTAACGGTGAAAAACTCGCCAGAGTTCCCAGCCTCCCTCCCACTGTGGCCAATGTAGTTCTGGAAAAAGGGCTGACTTTGGCATCGAATTTGCCAGTTTATGTCAAAGGCAATTTCAACCTTCACACCCAACAAGAATTTAAAGCTCCCTCCCAAACAGAGTTTAAAAGTTCTGCTGATTGGGAGAAGTTTTACAATCGCGTACAAGGCGACCTCAATAAAAACTTTGCGTGTCGCCCAAACGACCCCAGACTGAGTGGTCAATGTACGACCGGCGACGAATGGCGTCCTGCAAACGTACTGGCAGATGCAATCACCCTGCTGTCGGCAAATTACCGTTTTGGCTTCCGCAACGAGGGAGACTTTGACCTCAGAAACAATGCGGGCGCTGCTGCTGTACTGCCCCGCAGACAACAAGGATTTTTCAACAACAACTTTGTTACTAACGGACTTTCCAGCGGAGCCTTTTCAGACAACCTCAATTTACTAGGTACCGCAGGTGCTAGCACTACACGGGTGACAGACGCTACCTACGTGGCTGCATCTCCCCTTCCCCGGCTATGGAGTTCCTACTTCAACAACTTTGTCACGCCGGTGCAGCGCCGCGGGAACTTCCCAGAGTACGTAATGGAAGTTTGTACAAAACTGCCAGTTTCTGCCTGTAAGGATGATGATTGGTACGTCGATCCACAAGCGCCAACGAGGGCTCCCAGTACAGGCACATATGTGTCACCCGTTACTGACCCTAATACTACTTTTAAAGCTGGTTCCACTGTCGATCCCCCTGTGCCAGCATTGCAGCGCTTCCCCCGCCGTGTAGCTTTTAAGAGAAACGGCACTGCACCTTTCGATCTGACAAACCTGACTGCTCCAGAGCCTTTGGGGATTACTACAGGAAATATCGCAGCAGGTGTGGGCGGTTTAAGAACTAACGCTCTGTGGTTTGCAGCCAAGAGTGGGACTAATGTCGCTTACGATTCTACCAATATTCCCTATCCAATCAACACCCGCAATACCGCTCCTGGCACTACAGACGGCAGCAAAGTACCTGTCCCAATCCTCGCAGCAACAAGCGGCGCAAGTCCATTAAATGGGTCACAGCCGCTATTGATGCCAGTCCCGCAGTTCATGAGTGCAACAACAGCCACCCCAGGTACCCCGCGAGGTAATGCTGCAGCAGACACAACAGGATGGATACCCAAGGCTGTAGAGACTACATTCAATATGGTGGTGGGAGCGGGCGACACTCCCTCAAGGAGGCTAGGTACTACGTCCTCGGGTGACTTTAACGGCGGCTTGCAAAACTTGCCCCGATTCTTGGAACTCTGGAACATAGGAACTCCTCCTACTTCTACTAACATCCAAGGGTCTTTCATCCAGCTAAACCGTAGCGCCTTTAATACTGCACCTTATATACCAACTCTGCAGGCGGCGGACTATCCATCAGCAGCAGCCGATCGCCTAACAACTTTGTTCGCCCAATCGTCTAATCCTACTGCACAGGCTACTGCTATTCCTGGTGTTTACGATCCAACAACAATAATTAAATACAACATATCAGGTGGTCAGATTCCATACTTCACTCCGCCCACCCGGAACTGGGGCTATGACGTGGGCCTGCTATCTCAGCCACCGGATTTGTTTACCCAAAAGTTCACAACTCCTCCATCACAACGAACCCCGGACGAGTATTTCCGGGAAGTACCTCGGGATGACGAGTGGATCAAAACTTTGATGTGTTCTAAGGTTGCAGGCGGCACTAACGCCGACAAAAACGCCACCGAAAGCCTCACAACTACCGATCGAGCTAAATGCTCCACTTAACCCTCTAACTTTCCGTCGCGCAACTACTGGAGTCCTACTTATGACTAAGCAAAAACAACACCAAAATTTATCCCAGTCACGAGATGGTGGCTACACGATTATTGAGTCATTGGTAGCCATGATTGTAGTTTCGGTGCTGATGATCGCGATCGCCCCGGTGATGGCCTTCTCGGTAGCAACTCGCGTACAAGCGCGGCGGGTGGAACTGGCTACGCAGGCGGCGAGAACTTACATCGACACTCTCAGATCGGGGGCGATCGCGAGTCCAACTCAGACATATGACCCTTCCAATTCCATAATTCCTCCTGCTCCCGCAGACAAAACTAATTTGTACTGTTTTAAGTCAGAGCAAACGAGCGAGGTCTGTGGTAGCAACAAAGACTTTTACGTTCAGGGTATTCGTTCTCTAGGGGCCAAGCCGACAGACACAGGTTATTCATTAAAAGTCCGGGTTTACAGAGCCGATGCCCCCTTCGGCTCTTTGATAACCCAAGAACAAGGAAAACAACAATCAGTTGCTAATTCAGGACTAGGCAACCCTAAATTGCCTTTGGTGGTAATGCAGACAGAAATTCCACCTACTACAACAGGAAATTCGTCTGCATATCGATCGTTGTGCGATCGACTCCAAAGCACCACCGGCTGTAAGTAATCAACAAAGTCCCCGCGATCGAATTTAAAATCGCTCCCCCATTTGACAAAGGAAACAGTCAAAATGAAAACTTTACTCAGGTTGCTTTTCAAAAGTCAGCACCAACAAAACCGCTCTCGCCCAACTAAAACAGAAAAGGGCATGACTCTTGTCGAGCTATTGGTGGGATCGATTATGGCGTTTTTAATCATCACCCCGATGCTCGCCTTTGTAGTCGATATGCTGAATACCGATAGGAAGGAACAACTCAAAGCCAACACCGAGCAAGACATTCAGGCGGCCGTTGATTTCATCGCCCAAGATTTGAGTCAAGCCATTTATATTTACGACGGGAAAGAAGTCAACGCTATCAAAAGTCAACTTCCTGCTAACGATGTAAATAAAATCCCTATTCTCGTATTCTGGAAGCGACAGCTAATGAAACAATCGATTCCTGTTGATTCTTCTGCTGGTTCTTCTATGGTGAAAAAACCCAAAGATTGCGCCCCAACAAATGACCCGGCTCAGAAAAAATGCAACGACACCTATGTACTATCATTAGTTGCTTACTATCAGATTAAAGAAACCGATCTTCAATCTATTTGGTGTCAGCCTTCAGGAGGCACTTGTCCTACGCGCATTACTCGCTACGAAATTAAGGATGGAATAAGAAAACCTGACCCGATGGGGACAGATACCAATCTTCCTTACTACAACGTTGCTGATACAGAGGCATCTCAACAACCAGATCCAGCTTTTAATAAAGCTTTTGAGTTTAGTAAACCCACAGACAATGTGACACTTACGGCGGAACTGACAAATACTAAATCGGGGGCAACGAAGCCAGAGGTACTGGTTAATTACATCGATCACACTGGTAATGACGATACGAAATTATCACTGACTGAATGCCAAACGGCTCTTGGTACTCCTAAAATCAAAATTGGAAATACACCAGAAGACATCCCAGAAGGCGATCTAAAAATAACCGATCCAGACGGTAAAATAAATAGCTTTTATGCTTGCGTAGATACAGCTAAAAACGTAGCCAGAGTTACGATTAGAGGAAACAGCCTGCGCCGCCTTCAAGCCGATGCTGAATTCAAAACAACTAAATCGGCATTTTTCCCAAGATCGAGCGTGCAAGTAAAAGGTCTAAGTGGGCTAGGAAAGTAACTGATAGCTGAAACAGATTTCCCGATCGCCCGCTGCCGATCGCCCAAACAGGAGAAAACTATGAAAACCCCACCAATATTATTAAAACTTTTGCATAACTCTACCGCCAAATCCCGCCCAAATTTTCACAATACTGCATCCAAAAAGAACGATGCAGGGTTCACTCTGATAGAAGTGCTGATCGTAGTCCTGATTTTAGGCATATTTGCTTCCATCGCCGCTCCGAGTTGGCTGGGATTCATCAACAGACAAAGAGTCCGCACAGTGAACGATCGAGTCCTCCAAACCCTGCGAAGCGCACAAAGCGAAGCCAAGCGAAATAAGCGGGATGTCACAGTTACATTCAATTACGATCCTAATGCTAATCCGCCAGTTAAGCCAACATTTACGATCGATACTAATACTCCACAAAATTTGGATGCAGGAGGCGAAATAAAGCCCGGACAGGTCAAACTTTTTGCTCAAGCTAATGGAGATCCCACAATCAAATCAATTACTTTTAATTACCAAGGCTCGATCACAGCCCCATCAATACAGAGCAAAACGACACCAGACATAACAGACGGTTTTACAGTGACAATTTATCCACCCAATTCTCTACCTAATACCGCTGGTAAGCAGTGTGTAATTGTGCAAACTATCATAGGAGGAATGAGAACTGCTGAAGGAATTAATTGCCCACCACCACCATCCTAGTTTTCAATAAATTTAATTTTAATCTCTAACAGCGATTCCGCGCAAGTTCTGAATTGCTCAAATATATTAATACCAATTTAATAAAAAAGTCTTGCTAAAATCCTCAATCTTATAGTAACTATCAAAATCTCGCCGCCCCAAACTTAGGCAAAGCCTTTTTGAAAGAGTCAACTCAACCTCAAACGTACTTAGGATCGAAAACTTAATCACCTAAACATCTGCCACACTCCACTCTCCTGCAAGTTGCCAGCTAAAAGGAGGCACAGCCTCCGCAACTGCATTACCAGGCAGAGCCTGACAACCAGCAAAACGTCGCTATGCAAGCCTTTCGAGCTTTAGTGCGATCGCAAATTTAGCAGCCCCGCAGACTCTCATCCACAGCAGATGCCATCCCAATAGGGTTTACTAAGACGATCCCCCCTAACCCCCCTTAAAAAAGGGGGGGACAAGAATCGGATCAAAGTCAACCCCTACTCCCCTTCTTAAGGGGGATGCGAGGGGGATCTCCGGGGCATAAATATGTTAAGCGAACCGTATAGAATGCCATCCCGCTGCAACCTCCCAATATGTATGTAAATTTTATTTAAGCGCCCTATACATTAACCAAACTCAAGAACTAAAATAAATAAAAGATAGCGCCTCCTAGCTATTTTTTTGAGCTAAATATCAAGGAGTGCATTTACGTGTCAATACATAAAACGCTCAAAGGCAGAGCCGCTGGATCGGCCGCCGGTTTTACAATGATTGAAATGTTGATAATTATGGCAATAGTGGGGATATTTTGTGCGATCGTCAGCCCTTCTTGGCTAATGTTCATCAACAACCACCGTTTGAATGTATCAGTCGATCGGGCTTATTGGGCAATGGAATTAGCCCTAAGCAACGCCAAACGCGACAAAATAGCATGGCAAACCAGCTTCAAAGAAGTAGTCGGAAAAAACGTACAAGTAGCAATCCACCCAGCCGATATTACCCCAGCCCAATTACTACCCAGTCAATGGAAAGACCTAGAACCGCAAATTCAAATAAATGCAGGTGAAACAACACTGCTCAAAGTTAATGAACACAACAAAGCCACAGGAGAAAAAACAATTCGGCGGGTAATGTTCAACTTCCGAGGTTGCGTCGTTTATAACAGTACCGACGAGTGCGGCCAAACAAGCCTGCAAGCAAAAGGAACGCTGACACTATCTCATCCCGATTTAAAAAATAGCGATCGGTGCGTCATCGTCTCCACTCTCTTAGGACACAAGCGCACCTCCCGCAGACAATCACAAGCCAATCCAAACAACAAAGAAAGATATTGTTACTAACATCAAGTAGCGATCGCACAAAGCCAGTTTCTGCCGATATTTCTGGTGACTCAACACAAATTTTCGCAGCAACGGGCTTTCTCAGCACCCATGCGCGCTCTAATGTGCGATCGATTACCACAAAAAAAAACCGTTCGTAGTACGGACTTTAGTCCGATCCAATTTGCGGACTAAAGTCCTTACTACGAACCAAATACGGTTCACTTAAGACGATCCCCCCTAACCCCCCTTAAAAAGGGGAGTAGGGGGTGGGACAAGAAACCTCTCAAAGTCCCCCTTCTTAAGGGGGATTTAGGGAGAGCTCCGGCGGGCTAAAGTCCGTACTACGAACCAAATACGGTTAACTTAAGACAGATCCCCCCTAACCCCCCTTAAAAAAGGGGGGACAAGAAACCTCTCAAAGTCCCCCTTCTTAAGGGGGATGCGAGGGGGAGCTCCGGGGCATAGATAGTGTTAAGTGAACCCTATTGGGATATCAGCCTTCAAATTGTGCGATCGCTCCTTCATCCCCGAAACCCGGTTCACGCCCGACTTCCTACTTCTTCGTCGGCGCAATCTTCTCAATATTAATCAGCGCCTCCATCACCGACTCCACAATCGGCGCCGCCACCACACCCCCCGAACCGCCCTTCGGCTCATCAATCACCGCCAGCACCACATACTTAGGAGCTTCCACAGGCATTATCCCCACAAAGCTAGTAATAATCGCCTTGTGAGAATAACCCCCCCCAGCATTAGCTTTTTGAGCCGTGCCCGTTTTCCCAGCAATCCGATAGCCGGGAATTTGTGCAGCTTTCCCCGTACCGCCATCCACCACAGTTTCCATCATTTCCAAAACCTGCTTAGTAGTTTCCGGCGAAAACACTTGCTTCGGAACAGCCCTCGGAAGCTTCCAAAAAGCTTGACCCTCGCGATCGAAAAGTCCCCGCACAACATGAGGAGTTACCAACTTACCACCGTTGGCCAAAGCTCCGTTAAGCTGCACCAACTGTATCGGAGTAATCGAAAAACCTTGACCAAAAGCAGTAGTAGCAACTTCCACCGGAGAATTAATAAATTGCTCTCGATTTTTAAGCTGACTCGTTACTTCAAAAGGCAAATCACTTCCTGCAGTTTGTCCCAGTCCGAGTTTTTCTAAAGCTTGATAGTAAAGAGAAGGTTTCATACTTCTCATTACGTGCACCATCCCCACATTACTCGAATGTTTCAAAATATCTGTCACCGTAGAACGCCCGCGAGCGCCTGCTTGTTGGTAATCGGAATTTTGGATAGTCCAGCCATCGATATAAATCCGACCTTCGTCATTAAATACAGTGTTAGGTTTGACCGCACCAGCTTCTAGGGCGATCGCCACATTAATCGCTTTAAAAGTCGAACCAGGCTCGTAAACATCAGTTACAGCCCAATTTTTATAGCGCGACAAATCGAAATTAAAATATTGATTTGGGTCATAGGTAGGTTCCGCTACCATTGACAACAATTCCCCGTTGCGGGCATCCATCACAATCACCGCGCCCCGCTTCGCCCCGTATTCCTTCATTTTGTCCTTGAGAGCAATCCGCGCCGCCCGCTGCAAGCGACTGTCGATCGTCAGTTGCAACTTCAAATCATCTAGCTGCACAAAACCAGCCGTCAGTCGATCGGGCACCCAATGTCCGTCGATCGACTTGCTAAATTGAATCGACGGCATCGATCGTTCCAGCAAATTCTGCTGACTGTACTCTACCCCAGCTTGTCCCTTCCGTTCCCCATCCACATAACCCAAAACATCCGCCGCCAACTCCTGCTGCGGGTAAAAACGCTGCTGCTGTCGCACCAACTCCAGCCCATCCACCGGAGTATGTTTAATTTGCATCCGCCCCACGCGATCGGCCACCTCTTGAGCCAGAGAATCGGCAATAGTAATACCCGTTTCGCCCAGATTAAACCGGCGCAGCAGTTCAGTTTCCGGCGTATTGCCCGGATTTCGTTCGATCGGCAGCATCGGAGCCAAGGTAGCCGCCACTTCAGCCTTTGTATGGTTGAACAGCTTCGGGTGAGCGTAGAGCGTGTACACTTGTCTGTCGATCGCCAAAACATTGCCCGCGCCGTCAACAATCGGGCGTCTCGGCACAAACGGCTTAGACTTGAGAGTTTGCTGCTGCTCGGCCTGTTTCCGCAGCGCCGGAGCCCGCGTCACCTGCAAATAAAACAAATTCACAGCCAACCCCAGCCCCCCCAACATCAACACCGCCCACACAGCCCACAAGCGAAACTTGCTGCGTTTTAAACGCTCTAGGGGTGGCCGAGGCTGCCTGCTAGCAGTAGCAGAAACTCTAGGTTTGCTTTGTTGGCCCCACCAAGTGCCATCCCTCGACGCTTTTGGACGTTTAAAGTTCGGCGATCTGTAGCGGTCAAAACGGGGATCGTAGCTCATATAGCCTTTCTCAAAAAGGTGAGGAGTTGAGATTTTAGATTTTAGATTTTAGATTTTATATTCTTCGACTTCACGAGCGAACAAGTTTGAGTAAAAAGCATTTTTTTATTATAGTGCGAGCTTCCCCGCTCGCGTATTGTACTCGATCGGGGGAAGACGCTCATAGGAGAGTTCGAACTAGAAACCTGTTTTCTAGAAACTTAGCTATTGCGCTGTTTCAGGAGTGCTTCGGCTAACCCCCACTGTTTCTAGATGGGGGAGTGCGCCTGACAATTTGTTCAAGCCTCCAGATTCCTCTGTGTAGCACATCTCAAATCTTCAATGCCAAGATCCACCTTAATAGCCCAGTGGCGTTTCCTCGCCCGATCGATTCTTGATAGCGGGTTCTTCAGAATTTGGTGCCACCACACCGGGCGATCGGCGATCGGGAAGCGGTTGCAAGAAAATCGTATCCGCCGGCTTCTGCGGCATCAAACCAGTTTCTGGGTTTTGGGCTTCCTTAGCAAGTTGGTGTTTCAACACTTCGCTAGCAGCAGTCAACTGCTGTTCGCGGAGTCGCAAAGTTTCCAGCTTTTGATACTCTTGACTCCACTGCTGCTCGCTGTAGACAGTCAAACCGTAGAGACTCAGAGCACCGCCTAAAAGCAGAAGCGCCACCGCTGACGAGGCGCGTTCCACCCGCAAAAGAGACCGAAGCCACATGGGCTGCCGCTGACGGTCGGGCATCACTTTCAGCACCGATGCTTCGGCGCGAGGCCGTGGCTGTGCCTCGGCGACCTCGTAGTTGGGCAATTGCGGCCCTGTCTTTGCCCGTCTAGCTCTAGCAATAGAAGTAACTTTGCTGTTGGGTTTTTCTGGGGCGGGCTTGTTGGTCGATCGAGAGCGGCGAGAATCCACGGATCTAATAGCAGCGGTCATACAGTTCACCAATACGTAAAATAGGTCAGTTTCAGCTTTATTAAGGCTAGGAGTTTTTTTTGTTGTCGATCGTGGGCGAGTGCCAATTGGCACAATCTCGAATCGATCTGTTATCGAAAAATTTGGTTTAAAACCTCCCCCTTATTAGGGGAACTTTTAATTTATAACTTATTCAGTTTACCGCTGTCTCTTGCCGGAGGCAACAGCAAAAGCCTGTGGATCTTCAACTAGACAGCAGGAGTCGGGCCCTCTAACTGTACTCCGTTGAGTGCCGGGAGGAATGCGCGCGAGGCCTGACTGCCGAGCAAATCTTTGATTCCTGTTGCAATATTAGTTTTCACGAGATACAATAATACCAGAGTTTGTGAAAACAATGTCCCAAGTCATCACCGCCAAGCTAAAACTAAACCTGACTGCCGAGCAAAAAGCTTTGGTATCTCAGACTACTTTAGCCTACCGAGATGCCTTGAATTACACTTCACAAGTTGCTTTTGACGCAGGCAAAACCAGCAATGGGTCTAAGTTGCAAAAAGCCGTCTACAACGAATTGCGGGTGAGATTTGGACTTGGAGCCCAAATGGCTTGCAACGTACCCAGACAAGTTTCTGGAACCTACAAAACTCTGTGGACTAAGGTAAAACAATCTAACGATGCTATTGCTTCATGCTACACTAAGAGACGGTATAAAGGGTTAGACAAAGCCCCCAAATATATATCTCGAACTTGTACCCTAAATTATCAGCGCGACTACTCTTTTAAAACCGAAAGGCGAGTTAGTATTATTACTCTCCAGGGCCGAATAGTAGTTTTGTATGATGGCTACAACAAGCATTTAGACTTAATTGCCAATGGCGCAAGGATTGGAGCAGCTAAAATTGTCTATCAGCGTTCCTCCAAAATATATTACCTGATGGTAAGTATTGAAGTAGAAACACCTGAAATTAGCCCACTAAAAATAACGAGAGTCTCTGGTGTTGACGTGGGTATGCGCTACTTAGCGGTGGAAACAGACTTGCAAAATAAGTCTAAATTCTACTCAGGGAAGGAAGTTAGACACAAAGCTAACCGCTACCACAAAGCACGGATGACTCTTCAGCGTAAAGACACTCGTTCAGCGAAGCGAAGATTAATCGCTTTGTCTGGGAGAGAGAGACGGTTTATCGCTGATGTGAACCACCAAGTCAGCAAGGATATTGCCAAACCTAACACCCTGATTGGACTAGAAAACCTCACCGGAATCCGGGAGAGGACCAGGACAAAATCGGGTAATAAGGCAAGCAAGAAGAGACGAGTAGCTAATCGAAACAAAGCTAAATGGTCTTATGCCGAATTGCACGGTTATATCGACTACAAAGCCCATCTAAATGGTTCGTTAGCAACGAAAGTTCCGGCTCATTACACGTCGAAAAGTTGTTCTAAATGCGGACATACTTCGGATGGCAATAGGCCGAAAAAAGGACTATTGTTCCGTTGCGAATGTTGTAGTCATGAGTTACACGCTGATTTGATTGGTGCGCGAAATATTGCAATGAGAGCGTTGCTTGTCCGGCAAGACTGGACGAGTACGGGGAGCTTGTCAGCATCCCCTGATGTATCGAGCGGTGAAACCAAAGCTGAGATTCTCTCTAGATTCTCGGAATTGCGGTGGAGTTCAGATACAAGCCTGCATTATAGCGGTACTCCGCTTGGTGATGGGTAGTTGACCTATCTGGAACTATAACAATCTGTCGATCGATTTAAATAACTGGTTCCCAGGCTTTTTTGGAAAACAGATATCACTCTTGAAGAGCCTCGCTTGGTACAAGGTAAGCTCTTCCTCGCCTGTGGGCCATGCTTGCCCTCGAACTGGTAACGAGTCAATAATTTAGGATTGCCATAGCATTTCGTACCGTGGGGCAGGCGGGAACGTTAAAATCCTCTGGAGACATCTACACTCTCCATTGACTCAGGAAATTCCTCGCCGGCATCGCCGAGTCGCCGAAAGAGCAAACCCAGAGAGCGATCTTGCGAATCTCCGCGCCTTTAGCAGTCGTGATGATGTCAATAAACATACCTGATAAACCAACTAACCCAGCCTGCGATCGGTCACTTTGACTTGAGAATTTCAAAAAAAAAAAATAAATCTTTGCCGGTTCTCCAGAATCTATGTGAAATTAATTAACAAATGCAGTATTGTAATCAACGAGCGAATCGTTGATCTATTCGTGCCAGCATTGTTTCTCAAGTACACTATTCCCTTCCTTGCGATGGGTTTTCAATGTTTAAGGAGTGTTTATGAACAAGGGATTAATTCGTTTGACTTTGGTAGTGGGCTTGGCAGCAGCCCTCGGAGCCTGTGGCGGTGAAAGCACCACTACTCCTACTCCCAGCGGTACTGACACCACTACTACTCCTCCTCCTGTTACTTCTCCAGTACCGAAGGAATCTCCAAAAGCTACTCCAGGCGCTGGTGCAACAGTTGCCCCTAAAAAGTCTCCCTAACTATAGCTCTATCGGAGTCTAGGCCCAACCAGCCTAGCCTGCGGGTGAAAAAGGTTTGCTCCTCGCATTTTTTCATCTCTTCAGTCTAGGCCTCAAGTTGGGTGTTAATTTTTGTGTGATGCTTTGACTACAGTTCAGTACCTGCCCTTACTGTCGGAAAGTCCGCTTAGCGCTCGGTGACAAGGGCATTCCCTTTTAAGTCAAAAATTTGACTCCAGGCCTGCAGGTTTTGAAACTTAAGCCTCTGACGGGGGGTTTGAGGACTGTGCGCCGGTACTGTTGCCTCAACTCGAAGGTCAACCTTCGGCGATCGCCGACTCTACACAAATTTTGCACTCGATCGAGTCTCGCTTTCCATCGCCGCCGCTGTTACCCGCAGACGAGAGTTTGCAACTAGAGGCTTGGACGATCGAAGACTGGCTCGATGAAAGCATCGGCATCGCTACTCGATTTGTTTACTACGAGTTTCGCGCTGGTGCGGGCAAACAAATTGACCCCCTCTGTTTTAAGCCAATTAGTAATTCAATTAGCGCGCCGCCAGTTCGGTATTAACCCAGCCTCAGCAAAACTTGCCCAATTGCGGCTGAGTGCTGCTTTAGATTTTTTGCACCTGCGCTGGCAGGATGGTACTTATTTGGTGGCGATTCCTTGAGCGTGGCAGATATTACTGCTGCCGCCCTGCTGAGTCCCTTAGCTTTGATTCCTAAATACCGCACTGACTATCCTTGGCTGTTCGATCGCATTGCCCAAATCCACGAACTTTGCGGCGAAACCCTGCCTCCGGAATTTTAAAATCTACCTGTCGGGCGATCGCCCGTGCCTAAAAATTTCACTTATTCATCATCAAGTGTCCAGCGTCCTGAAACTAGAAACACGATATATCACATAACGCAGAAAAAGTCAATACTTTTTTGACAAACCTCTAAAATTTTCAATTTGTTTTAAGATTCATATACTTAAGAGACGAGCAGTAAGATGAAAGCTCGATCGCCAGCGAAACAATCCGATTGCCTGCTGTGCGGGCAAAGGGGCGCGCGCGGCAGCCGCAGCACCGGCAAAATTATGCTAATCAGTGGTAGGATGAGCAATCAAAAATGTATCTAAATGTAAAGTGCTGCGGCGCTCTAGGTTTTGAAAGCCATTTAGTTAAAAGATTCAGGTAGGTAGTTTTATGCCCGCGACCGTACCCTTTGAACAAATTGACCGTATTGTTGGGAATCAGCACCACGATCCATTTGAAGTCCTAGGCCCCCACACGATCGAAAATAATGGCAAAAAAGTCTGGGCCGTCCGAGCTTATCTGCCCAATGCGGATGCGGTATCGGTAGTATTGCCGGAGTCGAGGGCTGAATACCCAATGAAATCCGAGCATCACCCTCACTTTTTTGAATGTACGATCGAAACTCCAGAACTAGCAAACTATCAACTGCGGGTCAAAGAAGGAGAACACGAACGTTTTATCTACGACCCCTACGCCTTTCGATCGCCCAAACTCACAGAATTTGACCTTCACCTATTCTCAGAAGGCAACCACCACCGGATTTACGAAAAACTTGGCGCGCACTTCACCGAAGTAGACGGAATCACAGGAGTATATTTTGCCGTTTGGGCTCCGAATGCCCGCAACGTATCAGTTTTAGGCGATTTCAACTCTTGGGACGGCCGCAAACATCAAATGCGGAAATCTCAAAACGGCATCTGGGAATTATTCATTCCGGGACTAACCGTGGGAACTCACTACAAATACGAAGTGAAAAACCAAGACGGACATCCCTATGAAAAGTCCGACCCTTACGGTTTCCAGCAAGAAGTGCGGCCGAAAACAGCATCAATTGTCACCGACTTAGATAACTACACTTGGCACGACAGCGCTTGGATCGAACAGCGGCGGCAGACAGACCAACTGACTCAGCCAGTTTCGGTTTACGAATGCCACATCGGTTCTTGGCTGCACGCCGGTACAGACGAACCCGCGATGCTGCCAAATGGTGAAATAGAGCCAGCAGTTGCGGTTTCAGAACTCAAACCAGGGGCGCGGTTTCTGACTTATCGAGAATTGGCCGATCGGCTGATTCCCTACGTCAAAGATTTGGGATTCACTCACATTGAAATGCTGCCCATCGCCGAACATCCCTTCGACGGTTCCTGGGGCTATCAAGTAACCGGCTATTTCGCCCCAACTTCCCGGTACGGCACACCCGAAGATTTCATGTATTTTGTTGACCAGTGCCACGCCAGCGGCCTTGGCGTACTCGTGGACTGGGTACCGGGGCATTTCCCCAAAGACGGCCACGGTTTAGCATTCTTTGACGGAACTCACTTGTACGAACACGCCGACCCCCGCAAGGGCGAGCACAAAGAGTGGGGAACGCTAGTCTTTAACTACGGCCGCAACGAAGTGCGGAATTTCCTAGTATCAAACGCTCTGTTCTGGTTTGACAAGTACCACATCGACGGAGTTCGGGTAGATGCAGTAGCTTCCATGCTGTATTTGGATTACTGCCGGGAACCAGGAGAATGGCTGACCAACCAGTACGGCGGCCGCGAAAATATCGAAGCGGCAGATTTTCTGCGACAGGTGAATCACGTCATTTTTAGCTATTTCCCAGGCTCGCTGTCGATCGCCGAAGAATCAACCTCTTGGCCGATGGTATCTTGGCCGACCTATGTAGGGGGCTTAGGCTTCAACCTGAAGTGGAACATGGGTTGGATGCACGATATGCTCGACTACTACCATATGGACCCGTGGTTCCGCCAGTTTCACCAGAACAACATAACTTTCAGTATGTGGTACAACCACAGCGAGAATTTTATGCTGGCTTTGTCCCACGACGAAGTAGTCCACGGCAAGGCCCACATCATCGGCAAAATGCCTGGAGACGAATGGCAAAAGTTTGCAAACGTGCGGTGTTTGTTTACTTTTATGTTTGCTCACCCCGGAAAGAAAACTATGTTTATGGGGATGGAGTTCGGCCAGTGGCATGAGTGGAACGTTTGGGGGGATTTGCAGTGGGATTTGCTGCAATTTGAACCGCACCAAAAGTTGAAGCTGTTTTTTAAGGATTTGAACCATTTGTATCGCAGCGAAACTGCACTTTACAGTCAAGATTTTGCTGAGGATGGGTTTGAGTGGATTGATTGCAGCGACAACCGGCACAGCGTGGTAGCCTTTGTGCGCCGCGAGAAGGATGGCGATGAGTTTGTGGTAACGGTGTGCAATTTTACGCCCCAGCCGCACTCTCACTATCGCGTAGGAGTGCCGGAACCGGGTTTCTATACGGAGTTGTTTAACAGCGACGCGCGGGAGTACGGGGGCAGCAATATGGGGAATTTGGGAGGTAAGTGGACTGATGAGTGGTGGTTCCACAACAGCCCTTATTCGATCGACTTGTGTTTGCCGCCTTTAGGGGTGTTGATCTTAAAGATCGATCGAGAAAAAACAGGATTGCGTAGTGCTCAATAGTTTTGAGTAGCGGCGTAGATACTGTTGACCCAAATTTACGCCAAATTTTCTCAATCTACTCATCTCTGTATGAGTAATACCATTTTTCTAAAGATGTGGTATGGATGAAGTTTTAGCCCCCCCCGCGAGTTCGGGGGGGGGTTTGGGGGGTAATATCTAGCGCTACTTTATGAAATTGGTATAATACCATTTTGCAAAAATAATGCAACAGTATTTGTAGGGTGCGTCGCTGTCTTTCAATCCCTCAATTTAATCGACAATTTTGCGACGCACCTTACACATATTGTAGAACAACCCTCTGTAACACTCTTGCCCAACAATTGTTATGTTGCACGATTTGTGAAAAATGGTATTAGTGCGGCTAATCGACCGGAGATGATATCACAAATTATCTACAATTATCTAATATAAAATATATTTATATATTTTTCATTTGCCGTTTATGTATTGAGCAAAGACTTATACAAAAAATCTAAAAATAATTTATATTAGATAGAAAATGGAAGCCATACTTGTTCAAATAGCTATTACTTTCGCGATATTTACTAGCTTAAATATTCGATGAAACTTGAGGGGATTCAACTTTCACAACTTCGGAAATAGGCTGTTCTTCCCCAGCACTTAAATTCGGCAGCGGCATATGCTTCATTTCCCAAACCTTTAGCAAAATTAGATATTCATAAAAAGCTTGCAGCGTGCACCAAGCTAATCCCGCTTGACCGTCAAGAAATCCGCCGAGTAAAATATACATATAAAAAAAGCGCACCACAGGCCGCAAAGGCAAGCGCAAAGAAAAATCTTTCAAAGCGCGCCGCCTTTCTACCTCCGATGCGCCAAACAATAAATCCCACCAATTTACTTGACCTGCTGCTAATTGGCGAAGAGTTTCAGCAGCTTCGTCAGTCGAGTAGCGGTTGTGCTTTTCTATCCAGCGAGAAAGACCTTTGCTGCAAGTATAATGAGGGTAGGTTTCCTTTAAAAAGTGAGTGGGCCCGTTGCAGACTTCCCGTTCGGTGTGACCGTAGTCAGAAAACCACACTCGGTCTTTGCGAAACAGGCGCATTTGATAGCGGGGATATTGAGTGCTGCGGCGAATCCAGCACTCCATAAAGATTACTTTTTCTGCTACGTAATACCCGATATATTCTTGACTTTCCATCGCCTTTAAGCATTCAGCAAACAGTGCAGGTGTCATCCGCTCGTCAGCTTCGAGGATGTAAACCCATTCGTACTTGCATTCTACTTCTTGGAGCATCCAAGTCCGCTGGCGTCCGTGACTTTCAAAGCGGTGCTGCACTGTTTGCACGGGATAGTTCTGAACAATCTCAAGGGTGCGATCGCTGCTGAAAGAATCAACTACAATGATATCGTCACAAAGCATTGCCGATTCTATGCAAGCGGCGATATCAATCTCTTCGTTGTAAGTCAAAATATAAATTGAGAACATTCCCAGCTTTCAGTAAGGGCAAACTATAGAAGAAGTCAGTAGTCATTAGTCAGTAGTCAGTAGTCATTAGTCATTAGTCATGTTTTGCTGTCCCCCCCGAGCTTTCCGTTATTAGTGCTGTCTCCCCCCCACCGAACGTCCAACGTCATCAGTCAGGTAGAAGGTAGAAGATAGAAGGCTCTTCGACACTTCGTCGAAGGGTTCAGTGCAACGCTTCGTGGTTCCTGATTCCTTCGACTGCGCGAGCGGATAAACACAGTCGTTGGGGAGGAACCGAGAAGAAGTCGATGTGAAAATGCAAGAAAATTAATGGCTTCAGTCATTAATAAGGTCGTAGCTGCCAGGAGCGGTTGCTATGTTCAGCAGATTAAGTATTTCTTGCAAGATATCTTGACTTACGGGTTCTAGGGGCTGGCGCAGGTCAACTTTTGCGGCGACCGAAGCCCAAAATTCCCATACTTCTCAATCCTGTCCAACCAACAGTAATGTAGCCGATCGCCAACAACAAACTGCTGATTCCCGTCTGCAAACTCGAATTTCTCGATCGAGTTCTCAACTCTTTCTCTTTTTGTTGCTTGCGGGTGCGAATCTCGTTACGAGCTTGAACGGGCAGTTCTTGGGCTTGCTGTTCCAAAAACTTGTCAAGGGCTTTCGGGTCCTTTTTCGAGTCCTGAAGCACAGCTTTCAATTCCTTGGGAACATCTGGACTCTTGAGTGCCTCTTGCAGCTTCCCCTCATCTTGCAACAGCGCGCCTATCTGGCTGCGGCGCTGGCTTTTGAGTTGTTCTACCTGAGCTTTAAACTGGTCGCTTTTAATTTGCGCCTCTAGTTGATTTTCGGCTTGTCCCGCTTCCTTATCGACTTGAGCCAGAGCATCCTTGAGTTCCAAGCGAGTATTGTTGAGGTGAACTGGAACCAGCAACAAGTAAATTAGCCCTAACAAGCTGGAAATCAATAGCGCCCAGAATCGCAAGTCAACCCAAATATTGCGCCGCTCAATAGAGACTCCGCTGCTGCTGTCCACCCAAAAGCCTGTCATCAGCAGGGCGATACCCATCAAAGGAATAATGCCCCGGTCAACTATCTGAGTTGCTGCGGCCAACTGCCAGCCTCGATTCATAATGTCGGAGGCTTCTCCCGGCAGTGATAGAACAATGCAGTCAAGCAAAGCAGACAGAATCAAGATAATCCCGACTACTTTTAGAGTTCGAGCTGCTACTGAAGAAAATTGACGGTTGTTAGTTGCTTTCATAATTCCTGTTAGATGATTCTACACCGTTAGATTCAACGAAATTTTGTTTAATGGGTTAAGTGGTAAGAGGGATCATACCCCTTTTTGATTGGTGCCTTGGGGATCTTCGATGGGGGAATCAATGATGAGCTAAGGGTTTGGAGCTAGCCAGCAGTTGCGTTGTTTTTGGGGAACAGGTATTAGTTTCTCATACTCGCTTGTTGATTCGCCTGCGGGGTTCACGGGTGGCAGCCCGCGTCACACGATCGATCGCGCGAGGTTCAGTTTCTTGCTCTCTCTGTGGAAACAGAAATCCTGAAGGTGAAAACCGCCTTTAAGACGGGAAACTCCGCAGACGAATCAAACTCTCCCCCATTTTATGAGTTGGGAAGCTCCAATCAGAAGCAAGGCCGATCGGGTACTTCACGTTATTTTCCACCAAAATAGCTCGATCGGGTACTCGCCTCCACTTTACCCCGGTTTTCACAGGCTCTCGCCGGGCCGCCATTAAGCGCGAGTTGCTGCACGCTCTTTTGGCCAGTTGGGCCACCGGAGGCAGTGCGCTGTGTCCGGCGGCTGTGGAACTTGTGGATATTCCCCATGCCGTTGGTGCTGCAAGGATTCTGCAAGAGTCTCAAGTCGGATGTTCCCTCGTGGCGATCGAACTGCCGTTACTGAATTCCACTGAGGATTGATTCTGAGGGCTTGAACACCAGTCGAATAGTTAGGGTACATCGCGATTTAACTGAGTGGCACGGTATTCATCTATTTGGCAAATTGCAGATACACGAATAGAATTTTTTATCCTGTATCTAAATCAGCAAAATAGAAAATAATTTTTATTTATGACTTATTTAAAAGAAATCAATAATTGCTAATCATTCATTTTAAAATAATAAAAATTAGCGAATATAGTGCTTGATTGTTTGAGGAAAAAGGTACAATCGATCGCGTTTTTTGGTAGGATGATTCATCGCTGTTCAAATTTCCTAGTGGTGGATGTAATGATTTCTGGTGTTTACACGTTGAGAGAACTCGCAGCAGCGATCGCATCCGCTCCCGATAACTGGCGTCCGATCGTGTTTACTAACGGGTGCTTCGATATCCTGCACGCTGGCCACGTCCGCTATTTGCAGGCGGCAAAAAATTTGGGACGGACGCTAGTTGTGGGCTTGAATAGCGACAAAAGCGTGCAAGCTATCAAACCGCAACAGCCAGGATTGCCGCCGCGCCCGATAGTACCGGAAAATCAGCGAGCCGAAGTATTGGCAGCCCTCAAACCCGTAGACGCGGTAGTGATTTTTTCCGAAATTACAGCAACTAAACTGATAAATATCCTGAAGCCAGATATATACGTTAAAGGAGGCGACTATCAACTCGAAACTCTGCCGGAAGCACCCGCTGTTATCGCCGGAGGCGGCAAGATTTCCTTGATCGAAATAGAAGTTCCTAGTTCTACGAGTGCGATCGTCCAACGTATTTTGCAGTTAGGTACTTAACCCTCGCTTGCAAACAGCAAATAGTGAGTTAAACTCATAAACTGCCCCATCAAAAACACTCAAGTGTGGCTTCTCGTACAACTTCATCCCAATGGCTAAGCAGGAGATAATTTCAATGGAACTCACCAGCAATAACACGATCGTGGAAATTCTCGAAAGACACAAAGCAGAGTTACTAGCAGACTGGCTCAAAGAACTGCAAAATACCGGGCTGCGGCGAGACGACTTGATGAGAGCCAAAGAATTGCGATCCGAGTGTCAAGAGTTCCTGCAATTGCTCCAAATAGCATTGCAGCAGGGTAACTTTAGCGACATCCAGACACCAGAGTGGGAAAATATGCGGCTGATGCTGGCAGAAGTTTCGCGATCGCGCGTTCAGAGAGGCTTTACCCCGTCAGAGATCGCGAGTTTCATTTTATGCTTCAAAAAGCCATTGTTCGATCGGCTTTGTCACGAATTGACACAAAACCGCGACGCACTTGTCGAAAAACTTTGGCTTTCCACCAGCTTATTAGACCAACTAGGCCTTTGGGTGACAGAAATCTTTCTCAAAGCTCGCGAAGAAGTAATCGAACGCCAGCAGCAAGAAATGCTCGAATTGTCAACACCAGTAGTCAAACTTTGGGAAGGAATTCTTGCTTTACCCATGATCGGGACTCTCGACAGCGCCCGCACTCAAATAGTCATGGAAACTCTGTTGCAGGAAATCATGGAAACTGGCTCAGAATTTGCAATTTTAGACATTACAGGCGTGCCGACTGTTGACACTTTAGTCGCTCAACATTTATTAAAAACCGTCGCGGCGGCTCGTCTCATGGGTACTGAGTGCATCATCAGCGGCATTCGCCCGCAAATAGCTCAAACCATTGTTCATTTGGGAGTTGACTTGCAAGATATTTTGACAAAAGCAACTTTAGCAGATGCTTTTAAAGTCGCCTTGCAGCGCCAAGGTTTAATTATAAGAAATCTGAAAGAGGAAAAATAACAAATATTATAGTCTGGTGTAACGTCGGCGGTGCGCTTGGTTAATTGGTAATGGGGAACGGATAATCGGAAAAAAGCTCGCCCGCCGCCTATTTCACACCAATTGAGAACCGCTATATTGTCTCCAGTCTCAAGTTTTATTCAATTCAAAGCTCAAAGCAAGGTGAATTTATGATGATGGAACGGATTCCGATCCTGCAAATGGGAGAATTTTTGTTAGTCACAATTCAAGTAGATATGCACGATCGCTTGGCAATGATGCTGCAAGACGACTTGACGAACCGGATAGTCAAAACCGGAGCAAAAGGTGTTTTGATAGAAATTTCTTCTCTGGAAATTGTAGATTCTTTTATCGGCAGAATTCTCAACAATATCGCTACTATGTCGCGTATATTGGATGCAGAAACTGTTGTGGTTGGGATGCAGCCCGCGGTGGCAATTACGCTGGTTGAATTGGGGCTTTCTTTGACAGGAATTCGCACAGCTTTAAGTGTTGAAAAAGGGATGAATTTGTTGCATAAGTCCTTGGGTTTTCCTACGGATTCAGGATTGCGATCGGTTGATTGATTGTGCCGAGTTTAGGGGTAATAGGTAAATAACTCTGGTTTGTAGATAGCTTGTTGACTAATTCAAGATTGATTGTGGGAAACTTGGTCGATCGGGGTAGGTCTTATGTTTTGTGGAGAAATTCTATTTTGGTACAGCAGCCGCCATGTCAAAACGTGAGACATTAGAAATTCGATCGTCCTCCGATATAGTCAACGTCCGACAGCAAGTGCGAACTTTGGCTGTAGCAATGGGATTCGGCTTGGTAGACCAAACAAAAATTGTTACTGCAGCTAGCGAACTCGCCCGCAATACTGTAGACTACGGCAAAGGGGGAACGGTAACTTTAGAAATGCTCCAATCAGGTAAGCGCACAGGGCTGCGGCTGATTTTTGAAGACAAAGGCCCGGGAATTCCAGACATTGAATTGGCTATGACTGACGGTTATACTTCCAATCGCGGTTTGGGTTTGGGGCTTAGCGGTTCTAAGCGGTTGATGCACGAGTTTGAGATTGTTTCTAAAGTGGGTAAGGGGACTAAAATTGCGATCGTCCGCTGGCGGTGAAAGGGTAGATGGGGGGTGCGAAGATTGGGCGCAATTGGGCGAGAAACCGGGTTTCTTCGATTTTGGCGTTTGGTGACGAAAAATATTCCAATAAACCCAGTTTCTGAGATGATGAGTAATGCGGAGGGGCGAGAAACCGGGTTTCTTCGATTTTGGCGTTTGGTGACGAAAAATATTCCAATAAACCCGGTTTCTGAGATGATGAGTGATGCGGAGGGGCGAGAAACCGGGTTTCTTCGATTTTGGCGTTTGGTGACGAAAAATATTCCAATAAACCCGGTTTCTGAGATGATGAGTGATGACTACCCTTCTACTTCGCGAGCGGGCAAGATGACTAATGGCTACTGACTAGCTTAAGATTAAAACTACAAAATAATGATAAATGCCTTAGCCCTGCCAGTAACAGAAGAAAGTCAAGTCGGAGAAGCGCGGCGAATTGCAGTCGCCCTCGCGGCCGAAGTCGGATTTGATGAGACCGATCGCGGTAAAGTAGCAATTGTCACCGCCGAAGCTGCAAAAAACGCGGTAAAACACGCCAGCGAAGGAGAGATTTTGCTGCAAACTGTAAAAACAGACGCAGGATATAGCATTGAAATAGTATCGTTAGACCGGGGGCCGGGAATGGCAAATGTCGGCCAGTGTCTGCGAGACGGTTTTTCGACTGCGGGAACTCTGGGAACCGGACTCGGCGCGATTAAACGCCTTTCTAGTTTTTTTGATATTCATTCTGTACCGAAACTGGGGACAGCTTTATTAATGCGCTTGGAACCGACTCAGAATCGCCTGGAAACTTCCCAAAACAGCAATTACTTGGAATTTGGGGTCGTCAGCTTGCCGAAAGCAGGAGAGCAAATTTGCGGGGATTCCTGGGCGACAGAAAACGATCGGGACAAAAATCTAATTTTAGTTGCTGACGGGCTCGGCTACGGGGTTTTGGCGGAGGAAGCTTCGCAAGAAGCTGTCCGGGTATTTGGGGAAAGTGCTAAACTCGGGCCGAAAGCTATTTTAGAGAAGGCGCACGCTGCTTTAAAAAATACCAGAGGAGCGGCTGCTGCGATCGCCCTGATCGATCGTACCCAACAAACAGTCTGTTTTGCCGGAATTGGCAATATCTCTGGTGTAGTCGTGACAGATAACCGCAGCCGCAGCATGGTTTCTTACAACGGTACTGTTGGACATCGGATGCTCAAAGTAGCAGAATTTGTCTATCCTTGGTCGCCGCATTCCTTGCTAGTCATGCACTCCGACGGTTTGGCGACGCAGTGGGATTTCAACCGCTATCCGGGTTTGGCCGCGAGACATCCGGCTTTAATCGCGGCGGTGCTCTACCGGGACTTCAAACGGACTCGCGATGATATGACAGTTGTCGTGGCTAAGGTAAGACAACCAGCTTAATACATACCACTTTCAAAAAAAAATGAAACTGTAGGCGAGAACTCAAACATGATAGTCATCAGTGATTCCACAATCGAAAATCGAAAGTCGAAAATCGAAAATGGCATTAGTTACCCAATCCTGACGACGGAAGTCCGCTTTGAGCAAGATATCGTACAAGTACGCCAAAGAGCGCGCCAAATTGCTAAGGGGCTAGGATTCGATTCCCAAGCACAAACTCGCATCGCTACAGCAGTTTCCGAAATTGCCCGCAATGCTTTTAAATATGCAGGCGGCGGTAAAGTAGAATTTATTGTGGAAGGGGAATCGCGCCAATTTTTTCGGACTCGGATTTCTGACAGCGGGCCGGGAATTGCTGATTTATCGGCGGTTTTGAGCCCCGATTTTCGATCGCAAACCGGTGCGGGACTCGGTTTGGCGGCGGCGAAACGGTTGATGGATGACGTGCAAATCGATTCTTCGCCCGATCGCGGAACTGCTGTACAGTTAATTAAGCAGTTTTCTAAACAAATGCCTGCTCTAAGCGCGATCGAACTAAATCAATTAGTTGACAAACTAGCGCGCCAAATTCCCGAAGATCCCTACGCCGAAATTCAGCAACAAAATCAAGAATTGCTGCGTACTTTAGACGAACTCCGCCAGCGTCAAGAAGAACTCGTACAGTTAAATCAACAACTAAAAGATACCAATCGCGGAGTTGTGGCACTTTACGCCGAATTGAACGAAAAAGCAGAATTTCTCCAGCGCGCCAGCGAACTCAAAACCAGCTTTCTCTCCAATATGAGCCACGAGTTTCGCACTCCCCTAACGGCAATTTTAAGTCTTTCCGAGATTTTGTTAGAGCGCCTCGACGGAGAACTTTCACCAGAACAAGAAAAGCAAGTAAATTCTATTCACAAATCTGCCCTTTCTCTGGCAGAACTTGTTAACGACTCGTTAGATTTAGCCAAAGTAGAAGCTGGAAAAGTCACTGTTCGCGTTGCTGATTTTGAAGTCGAAGATTTGTTCAGCGTGCTACGGGGAATGATGCGCCCCCTGCTACCCCAAAACTCTGCCGTTACTCTGATTTTTGAAGCGCCTCGGGAACTTCCAACCCTCACAACGGACGAGGGAAAACTTTCTCAGATTTTGCGAAATCTGATTTCAAATGCTCTTAAGTTTACTGAAGCTGGCGAAGTGCGAGTTGCAGCAGAAATGGAAGAGGAGGGAACTGTTACTTTTTCCGTGGCAGATACGGGCGTTGGTATTCCGCCAGCAGACCAAACGCGGATTTTTGAAGAATTTGTCCAAATAGAAAATCACTTGCAGAAGGGCGTGAAAGGCACGGGATTGGGATTGTCTTTGTGTAAGAAAATGACTGAATTTCTGGGGGGAAGTATTGAAATTGAAAGTTCGCCCGGAGCGGGATCGACTTTTTTGGTCAATTTGCCGATCGTCTATGATGGAGATTTAGAAAAACCTTTGGAAATGTCTGCTGCTAAGGGGGTGAAAACACCGCTTTTTCTAGCAAATTCTCGATCGCCTGTGCGGGATTCTGCAGCAAAAATTTTGGTGGTGGAGAATGAAGAGTGTCTTTCATTTTCCCAAGGACTTGCTGGCAGAAATTCATTGTATCGCGATCGGGGCTGCCAGCGCTGCTGAATGTTTGGGATCGTCGGTTAGTTTTTAGACTGGTTGCATCAATCTTCGATCGGGAAACCGCAGATTTAAGGTAGATCGACGCAGATATAGCCTTTCTGCGATCTCATAGGAGGTACTATCTGGGATAGGCCAAACCGGGCATAGGGCATACCGGGCATAGGGCATACCTCACTTTTTTGAGAAAGGCTATAGGTTGACAAAAAGAAAGTTTATTTAATTTGTAACAGCATTTAACACTTGTACTGTAAAATGTATCAGTTCTAAGTTGCCGACTGTACAGTAGGGACTTAGGCTGTGTTTTTGTTTGTGTTAGCGCGATCGGCTAAAATGCACGATCGATATCATTTTTAGCAAAGGTTCGATCGCAAAATAATGCAACCTTAGCTAAGATCCAAAGCTAAGATCCAAACCCTTACCAAAATAAGCTCTTCTAAAATCTTCAATCTAAAATCGCCAAGCCAAAATCTAAAATCGCATGACTTTCATTTCCCTTCAATATGTCCTATTTTTGTTAGTTTTGTTAGCTGCTTACTGGTCAGTTCCGCTGCAGTGGTGGCGGCTGTTTATCATGCTGGTAGGTAGTCTGATTTTTTACGCTTCGCTGCAAATTTGGTACATTCCTCTGTTGTTAGTCAGTATTGTGTTTAATTACTGCTTGGCGATGGCGATTGGAGAACCTCTAGATTGGCGGATTGCTAATGCTTCTTGGAACCGCCGCCGTTTGTGGTTGCTGTGGATCGGAATTGCGCTGAATGTGTTGCTGTTGCTGGGTTTTAAGTATGTGCCTTTTGTATTGAGTTCGATCGGCACTTTGTTGAATTGGCCAGTTGCTCTCGACAGCGCTAACTGGGTAAAAACTCACGTCATCGCACCCTTGGGATTGAGTTTCTTTTGCTTTGAGTGCATTTCTTATTTGATTGACGTGTACCGAGGCGCACCGGCGGCTACTTCGCTGCTGCACTTTGCTGCTTACAAGTTGTTTTTTGCGAAACTGATTTCTGGGCCGATTACTCGCTATCACAACTTGATCTATCAACTGAAATCCCAGAGTTTTCCGACGCCCGATCGCATTTCTGAAGCACTTTGGACGATCGCCTTCGGTGCAGTTAAAAAAGGTCTTTTTGCTGACAACTTGGGAATTTATGTCGATTTAAGCTTTACCAACTTACAACGGGCGGGAAGCGAGGATTTGTGGCTGGCAATTTTTGCTTACGGGCTGCAACTTTATCTTGATTTTAGCGGCTATGTTGACATGGCGCGCGGTACTGCTTTGCTGCTTGGTTGGTATTTGCCACCAAATTTTGACTTCCCTTATTTTACTACCAGCATCGGTGATTTTTGGCGGCGCTGGCACATGACTTTGGGCGATTGGCTGCGAAATTATTTATATTTTCCGTTGGGTGGTTCCCGCGTCGGTTTGTGGCGCACTTGTCTCAATTTGTTCACCGTCATGTTAATTGCGGGAGTTTGGCACGGGGCGGCTTGGGGATTTATTGTGTGGGGGGCTTTGCACGGTTTGGCTTTGGCGCTGCACCGATTAACAGATGTGACTTTTAAGCGGTTGCGAATCGAGTTTTTGTGGGAAAATCCGATCGGGATGGCGATCGCTTGGCTGCTGACTCAGGCGATGGTTTTTAGTAGTTGGATATTCTTCCGCCTTCCCGATTTAAAAGATTCGGGATGGGCAATTTCCCATTTGTGGGGACACCCTGCTGACGTACAGTTTGCTAATAAAGTTTATGTGGAAGCTTTGGGTTTGGACAGAGTGCAGTTGGCTTGGATATTGGCGGCTGTGGCGGCAGCAATGCTGCTTAATTATGGCTTCAATCGCATTTTGAAAGTCGAGTTAAATTGGCCGATGAAATTGGTATTAGTGCCACTTTGTTTCTACGCAGTTTGGCTGTTAGCTCCCGAAGGCGGTTTGCCTTATATTTACTTCGATTTTTAGGGCATTATCTTAATATAGGTTGGTAATAAGGACTTTAGTCCGCTTTGTAACTGGTTCCCAGGCTCTGCCTGGGAACCGATGTCCAGAGGCTCTGCCTCGCTTGGCTTTCATCGAGGCAGAGCCTCTGGATCTGCATTACCAGGCAGAGCCTGGTAACGAATAATTAATGCTTTGGTAAGTACCCTACAATTGATAGGAACACCAATCACTCCAGCTACCGACATAAAGTTTTGCATCGGGAATTCCAGCGATTTCTAAAGACAGTAAATTAACGCAAGCTGTCACCCCAGAACCGCAATAAACAATGATTTCTTCCGCTTTTCCTAATTCCGTCCACCGCTGTTTTTGTTCCGAGGTCGATCGCACTTTTCCCGTTTCATCCGTCACCCCTTGCCAAGGGTAGTTGACAGCACCCGGAATGTGACCTGCAATCGGGTCGATTGGCTCCCGCAAGCCCGCATATCTCTCGCTCTCTCGTGAATCAACCAAAACCCTGTCCGGCAAGTCTTTTCGCTCTTTTACCGCCTGAATGTCAACGATCGCATCCCGCTGCAATTCCGGTACAAATTTACCCTCCCGAGATTTGGGCAAAATATTTGTTACCGGATATCCCGCCGCCTTCCAAGCGCCAAAACCGCCATCTAACAAAGCAACTTTGCTGTGTCCCATGTATCGCAGCAGCCACCACAAACGAGCCGCAAAAGCCAGCCGCGAATCGTCATAAGCCACAACTAAAGTTTCTCCTAAATTAATGCCAGCCGCACTCAATTTTGCCGCTAATTCTTCAATATTTGGCAGCGGATGTCTGCCGCCATGTTTACCAACTGCACTCGCGAGATCTCGATTTAAATCTAAATAAAAAGCTCCGGGAATGTGACTTTCTTGATATTGTTTTTGTCCCAATTCGACATCGGCGAGGGAAAACCTACAGTCAATAATTACAACTTGCGGATTTTCGGTATTGGCGGCCAACCATTCAGAAGAAACAATTAAATCGTTGTCATTCATAAGTGTTTAAATCGGTGTTTTATATCTACATTTGGGGACAAAAAATCTTCCTAATTAGGGCGGAATGCGGCGCACTTACCGCTTCTCGGATTCGGCTTTTTTAATTAGATTTCTTAGGAGTTTCTGGCTCCGGTTCTGGCTGTTCTGAATTAGATTTTTTGGGAGTTTCTTTTTCCGAAGTTGCTTTTTTGGAATTAGATTTTTTAGGAGTTTCTTTCTCGGAAGTTGCTTTTGGGGAATTAGATTTCTTAGGAGTTTTTTTATCCGGTTCGGCTTTTTTGGCTGGTGCGGGAGTTGGCTCTGGCTGGGGTGGATTTACTGCGGCTTCTTGAGCGTAAAGCAGGTATTTCTGATACTCGATTACTTTTGTCTGAGCTAGTTGATGGTTGGAGCTAGACACCGGTACTCTTCTCATCAACGATACTGCTTCTTGCCAGCGATCGCCAACTATCGTCCAATCTTCCTTGGTTTTTGCGACTCGCCCTAATTCTGCTGCTTTAACTGCGCTGTTAACTGCGTCTCGAAAAGTATCCGGTACAGTTGGTAAATTCGCTATTTCATCGGGTTTATTCCCCGCAGTTGCTGGCTGCTCGTTCAAAATTTTACCGACAAATGCTACTACCGCGATCGCCAACATACCAGTAACCAGCGCGACGACAATAAAAGTCGATCGCAACCGCTTCTCAAATACCGCTAATTCCGCCGATTGCTCCTCCTCAATATCACTCTGTGTCTCTTCTGTGCGATCTTCCACCTTCGCAACAGCAGCATCTGGCACAGATTCTTCTACAAAGCTCTGTTGTTCCAAAGTGCTGTTTTCTAAACTAAACTCCTGAATCCAAGCAGGCACAATCTGACCGATTTCTCGCCCCTCAACCTTCACTTTGCTAATCGAATCCGGCTGCAAATCTGTCAGTTGGCTGCGGACAAAATCAACTAATATATGTTCGAGCGGTACTTGCTCGGCTTCAAGAATTATATCCAAACAGTCGTCGTCGAGGTGCGCGGAGGCTGCGATCCCTTCAGATTGTAACTGGCTGTTTAGCCAAGATGCGATCGCCTGCGGATCTCCCTCCTTGGCAAGTTCCTGAAAATTAAGCTCTGTCATAGCTGGACACCTGATAATGCAGAAAGTTCGGCAACGGATTATGTAACGGATGGAAGTCCGAAGAAGGAAGAAGGAAGAAGGAAGGAGGAAGAAGGAGCAACTAATAGTTTTTTTGAGTTTAAAACACCATAACACCAATTTTTTATGAGGCTGCTCCCGAATCCGATCCCCCCTTAGCTTGCCCCCTACTCCCCCTTAATAAGGGGGGGGACAAGATTCCGATCAAAGTCAACCCCTACTCCCCTTCTTAAGGGGGATTTAGGGGGATCGAGATATTTGCAACTTGACATTAAATTGACATAAGTGAAATCCAACAAATAGTATAATCTATCGCGGCAAATCGCAGATCGCAGATATAAACGATCGCTCTCGATCGCCCCCGCGGCATCCCTTCGGGAAAAACTGCACTCCTCACGAAAAACCTGAGTCCGTTTTGTAGTAAGGACTTCAGTCGTCGGAAATTTGATACCGTGCCCGGAGCTCTATCTACCCCAGGGCGATCGAGTCAAACCGCAAGCCTCGCGCCTCAAACCGACATCCGGCGGGAAAAAGACAGGGCACGCCCGGATTGGAGATTGGAGATTTAAGATTAAAAAATTGTGCGATCGCAGTGGCATCGACGGACTGTGAGTGATATCATCAGTTAGTCAATATTCAAGTTTTTATAGCAAAAAACTCGATCGCACAATGATAGCAATAGCAATTTTAGCGGCTGGACGCGGCACGCGCATGAAATCTGACTTGCCCAAAGTTCTCCACGAATTGGGCGGGCGAACCCTCGTTGAGCGAGTCCTTCAAAGTTGTCAAGAAATTGAAATTTCCCGGCGACTTGTCATAGTCGGTTATCGCAGCGAACTCGTTAAAGAATCTCTGATTGAAGGTAAAGAAATAGCGGACAATCCTCAATCTCCTCCCCTAGAATTTGTCGAACAAACCGAACAATTGGGAACCGGTCACGCCATCCAACAATTGCTGCCTCACTTAGAGGGATTTCAAGGAGATTTGCTGGTCTTAAATGGCGATGTACCTTTGCTGAGGGCAGAAACAATCAAACAATTGATGGCCGTTCACAAACAGCACCAAAACTCGGCTACTATATTGACAGCTAATTTGCCCGATCCTCAAGGATATGGGCGAGTATTTACCGACAGTCAAAACTTAGTTCAGCAAATTATAGAAGACCGAGATTGCACCCAAGCTCAAAAGCAAAACCACCGAATTAATGCAGGTGTTTACTGCTTTCACTGGCCGGATTTAGAGAAAATTTTGCCAGATTTGAAGGCAGATAACGACCAAAAAGAATATTACCTAACTGATACGGTAAGCAGCCTTTCTCCGGTGATGGCGGTGGATGTCGAAGATTATCAAGAAATATTGGGCATTAACGATCGCAAACATTTAGCCACAACTTCCGATATTTTGCAAACGCGGATCAAGGATAAGTGGCTGAGGGCGGGAGTGACACTTATCGATCCCCACAGCATTACGATCGATGATACCGTAGAGTTGCAAGCGGATGTGGTAATTGAACCGCAAACTCATTTGCGGGGAAAAACTTCGATCGCCTCCAGGAGTCGCATCGGGCCCGGATCTTTGATTGAAAACAGTCAAATTGGCGAAAATGTGACTGTGCTTTATTCGGTAATTTCTGACAGCATTGTCGCCGAAAATTCGCGAATCGGCCCCTACGCGCACTTGCGGGGACACGCCCAAATAGGTGCAAACTGTCGCGTCGGCAATTTTGTAGAATTGAAAAATGCTCAAATTGGCGATCGAACTAATATCGCTCACTTGTCTTATTTAGGCGACGCGAGTTTGGGAGAAAAAGTCAACATCGGTGCTGGGACAATTACCGCCAATTACGACGGAAAGAATAAGCACAAAACTCAAATAGGATCGGGAACTAAAATCGGTTCCAACAGCGTGCTGGTTGCACCGATAACTTTGGGAGAAAATGTTACAGTAGCAGCAGGTTCTGTCGTAACTGAAGAAGTGCCGAATGACTGTTTAGTAATTGCCCGATCGCGGCAAGTTGTCAAACCAGGTTGGAAACTCAAAGAACCGGAAAAATAACATTATTATGTACGCACATTCTGCTGTTGGGTGCGCCGATCGCACCGGCTAGTTTTGTAGTTAATCTCTGTCGGTGGGGCGCAAAAGTCAACTAATCAAGCCACGAAAACTGAAACCAGCGTAATCGTGTTGTATGTAGCCTTTCTGTGTTCTCATAGGAGGTACTATCCGACATAGGGCATAGGACATAGGACATAGGGCATATCTCACCACGCTTGAGAACCGCTATAGCACTTCTCCTGACAGTTGCGGGACAGCGGCAGATTTGCATTGCTTTTTCCTCTTTCCGTCTGATGGCTGCTTTTCACCAAAACCGAATAGTCGCGGATTATAGCACAATTGAACGCGATCGAACTGCTTTGTTTAATCGCTGCCAGATTGATTGTAGAGCGAGGAAATGCTGCCTCTAATCCTACAAACCTAGTCATATAGCAATATGTAGCGTCTAGTCCCGATCTCAACGCTAGCAATAGCGTAAATTAATGTGCGAAGTGACAATAATTGATCTATACTGAGCGCAAATCACCGATCGAACTAGGCATCATCCTGGGGCGGATTTTCCCCGATCGGGTTTTTGAAAATATTTGCTTTGAAAGTCGATCGGTTCTGGTTGAAGCATTGCTTTTAACCTAGTCATTACGACTTTTCAATTGCCCATTTTTTATGTCTCAAGGGGTGGCACTTTATAATCCATTCCTGGATTCGTTTGCCTTCCTATCCACTGCGCCTTAATCGTTATTAATTGCCATGCAAGTTACATCTGTTGCCGAGTTTTCTACAAGCAATATTCAGGTGATTCGCCGAGATGGTTCTACGACGGAACTCGATATTACAAAAATTCGCGCAGTCGTCAACTGGGCTTGTCGAGAACTATCGGCAAACCCGATCGCCCTAGAAGCCAGCCTGACCACTAAGCTGCGTCCCGGCATTACAACCAGAGAAATTCAAGACAATCTGATCCGCTGTGCGTTGGAGTTGTGCAGTCCTGAAGAACCCGATTGGCGCTATGCCGCAGGGAGGCTGCACATTTGGAGTTTGTGGAAAGACATTCAGGTGAGTCGGGGCTATCAATATGGTGACTATGCCCGGACTGTGCAAGCTAAAGTCCTCGAAGGGCAGTACGATCGTCGCATCTTGACCTACACTCCCGCAGAGTTAGAAATTGCCAATGAGTGGATCGAGCCGGATTGGGATGCTGACTACGATTACGCTGGAGCCGTGTTGCTGACAAAACGGTATCTATTGCCGAATGAATTGCCCCAAGAATCCCTATTGACCTGTGCGCTGTTGTTGGCCTGGGCGGAAGCACCAGAACAGCGGCTCCAGTGGGCCAAGCAGTTCTATGAAATGTTGGCACGCCGGCAGATTTCTTTGGCAACGCCGATTCTGGCAAACCTGCGAATTCCTGACGGTTCTCTCGCCAGTTGCTTTATCACCGCATTAGATGACAATCTCGAAAGCATTTTTTCTGGGATTCATGATGCCGCTAGGATCTCTAAAAACGGTGGCGGTGTCGGGGTTAATTTGTCTCGGATTCGGGCAACGGGCAGTTGGGTGATGGGGAAAGCCAATGCTTCGGGCGGGGTGATTCCCTGGGTGAAGCTGCTCAACGATACCGCAATCGCCGTCAATCAGGGCGGACGGAGAGCCGGGGCGATCACCGTCAGTTTAGATACCTGGCATTTGGATTTGCCCGAATTTTTGGAGATGCAAACCGAGAATGGGGATCAGCGGCGGAAAGCCTATGATGTGTTTCCGCAGTTGGTGGTTAGTGATGAGTTCATGCGACGAGTGGAAGCCGATGCGGAGTGGACGCTGATTGACCCCTATGAGGTGCGAACAAAGCTGGGCATCGAACTGGCTGAACTGTGGGGAGAATCTTTTGAAGCTGCCTACGCTCAAATCGAAGCCAGCTTGGATCGAGAAATTACGCTATACAAAAAGGTGAATGCTCGTCTGTTGTTCAAAGACGTGATGCGAACTCAGTTAGAAACTGGAATGCCCTATCTTTGGTTTAAGGATACGGTCAATCTGGCAAATCCTAATCAGCATCAAGGCTATATTCCAGGTGGAAATCTCTGTCAGGAATCTTGGTCGAATGTGAAGCCAGGGGAAGAAGCCCATACCTGTAACTTGGTCAGCCTTAATCTGGCAAATTTAGAAGATGATGCGCGATCGATCGAACAGATTTGTCAGACAGCCGTGCGGATTTTGGATAACACGATCGATCTAACCACACCGCCCTTTGCCGCCAGCACCACACATAACAACAAATATCGCACGATTGGGGTGGGCTGCATGGGGTTAGCCGATTGGTTGGCCAAGCGCCATCTAACTTACAATCACCTGCAAGAGATTAGCAATGTGTTTGAAGACATCGGTTACTATTGCACCGCCGCATCAATGAATCTGGCAAAAGAGCGAGGAGCCTATCCTGCTTTTCCCGGCAGTGAATGGAGTAAAGGTCATTTGGTAGGAGCAAAGCCCGTGAAGTGGTTTTTGGAAAACGCCCGTCAGCCGGAACGTTGGCAAACCTTGAGTCAGGCGATTCAACAGCATGGCATTCGCAATTCCCATATCACGGCGATCGCACCCAATACCTCTTCATCCTTAGTCCAAGGTTGTACTGCCAGTGTGTTGCCCGTTTATAGCAGGTTCTTCTATGAAAAATGGGCCAAAGGGACGGTTCCGGTTGCGCCACCTTACATTCGGGATCATTTCTGGTTTTACAGTGAAAACAAGACGCTGAATCAACGGGTGGTAATCCACGCGATCGCCACGATGCAGCAGTGGATTGATACAGGAATTTCAATGGAATTATTGTTCAATCTAAATGCAGGTGTGTATTTTCCTGATGAACCAGATCGCTCTCTCAAGGCAAAAGATATCTTTGACATCTTGGTGTTAGCTTGGCACTCTGGCTGCAAAGCAATCTACTACATTCGCACCGTACAGAAAGATAGTTTCAAAGAATCTAACGATGGCTGTGTTGCTTGCGCGAATTAACTGATTATTTCACGGTTGATAAACTGTGTTCATGAACTGCCCTCAATTGTTGTATTAACTATATCGGATGAACTCACAATGGTTTTAAGTCTAGCTACACCCATTCCAGCGACTGCATCAAATCGAATGCCAATTAACCCCGTGTTCAATCCCCTGGGGAATGATGCAACAGGAAATCGCAAAATTTGGTTTGGCGAAACAACCAACTTAATGCAGTTGAACGATGTTCGCTACGGCTGGGCAGTTGGGCTGTACCGACAAATGCGGGAAAACTTTTGGATTCCTGAAAAAATTGATGTGACTCAGGATGTGACTGATTATGCTAATCTCACGACTGGGGAACGGCGAGCTTTTGATGGCATCCTCAGCTATCTGACATTTCTCGATTCGGTACAAACCTGCAATGTGCCGCACATCAAAAATAGTGTTACCGCACCCGAAATCTCCTTGTGCATGGCGGAACAAATTTCTCAGGAGGCAATGCACAATCAGTCCTATCAGTACATCATTGAAACCATTGTTCCTAGCGATCGCCGTTCCCAAGTTTATGAGTTTTGGCGCAGCGATCGAGTGTTGAAACAGCGCTGTCAATTCATCGCCGGACTGTATCAAAAGTATGTTGACGATCCAACCCCAGAAAACTATTTTGTCTCGCTGATGGCAGATTATCTGCTAGAAGGGTTGTACTTCTACAATGGATTCAACTTTTTCTACAATCTGTCCTCACGGATGCTGATGGCTGGAAGTGCCGATATCTTTAGAATGATCAACCGAGATGAACTTTCCCATGTGCGGCTGTATCAGAAATTACTTCCAGAAGCGATGGAAATCTTTCCGCACAGTCAGGAGCAAATCTACGAAATGTTTGCGACTGCGGTGGAACACGAGTCTCAGTGGGCCGAGCACATTGTTGGAGATAGCATTCTAGGTATCACAACCAGCAGCACAGAGCAATATACAAAGTACCTTGCGAATCAGCGACTCAAGGCGATCGGCTTAGAACCGCTTTTTCCTGATATGAAATACAAGAAAAGCCCCTACGCTCATTTGGAGCGATTTTCGGATACAAAGAAAGAGGCAAACACAAAAGCCAACTTCTTTGAGTCCAGTGTCACCAGTTACGTGATGTCTTCTAGCCTTGAAGGTTGGGATGATTTCTAGCTTTTGGCCATCGAACTGACACTCTTGATTGATTTGTCGCGGGAAATGTCATTCGGCTAAAGTCTAAGATGTTCTTGATTGAATGTTAACGAAATATTTATTAGCTTTTGTTTTCCCCGATCGCACAAAAGCTAATAATATATATAACCTTTCGAGCGAAGGACACACCCACAAACTAACAACAGCTTAAAGGAACGAAAATTTAATAAATTAAACATCTGCCACACTTCTATCTCTCCAGAAGCTCAGGGTTAAAGAGAGGCATATCCTCCCCAATCTGCATTACCAGGCAGAGCGAAAGTAACGCGCCAATCGCTTAATTTATATCGTTTCCGGTTACATCGGAATGATGTTAACTGTCAACAGTCAATAGTGAATTTACTATTGCGATGAAGAGAGGATTTGATATTATTAAATTTTAATTCCTTAGTGCGATCGCCCTCTCCCTTTCTCCCCTTCTCCCCTTCTCCCCCTCAATCGCCCTACAAAATCTATATGAGCAACAGCTTACTCGCAGACTCGCCCAAAAATTGATGCGTAACGGCGATTCAACCCAATCCGCGCCAACAACTCCTCTCTTAGCGGGCGGTTGAAACGCATCCCAAACTTTCCTTTCCTTCTAGGCCAGAAGCACTAAAGAATCAAGGGGGTATTTAAGTCGGATTTTGTATTATTCATAGATTAGCTTAAAAATTTCTCCCCTACAACTAATGTCACGAGTTTACTTGCGCCTTGGTTTGAGATAAGCTGTGGGGTGGCGAATAATCTTAAATAAACGCATAAAAACGTTGATAAATCTCAGCAATTAGAGCTTTAGCTACCATCAACAGCTTTAGCAAAGAAATATGAGACTGTGCGCCTCAAAATAACACAATTTTCTCATTTTTAATCCCGATCGCTGACTTGTGCGGTGCTAAATTCAGATACTCGCAAATCAAGTCAACAGTTTTTTGCTGTTCTTTGGCGATCGCATTACTTCCCAAACAAACGCGATCGCCCCCCAACATCAACAAATCAACATAGTAGCTGAAATTCCCCTCGCTATCTGCTATTGCGTTTAATTCCACCGCACAAATATTGCGAGTTGAGCCTTGTGTAACGCGATTCAGCCACAAACCCCGTCGTTTAACGGTCATTTTGTCACAACTTTTATCAAAAATATAAATTTCATCTATTGCGCCGTCCAACAAACACAGCGAAAACAACAAAAATATACCTCCACCTATCCAATTTGACACGAAAACAATCTGCCCTAAGCCAATTACGATAAAAGGAGAAATTAATAACAAACCATCCCAGAATCTACAAGTTTGAATTGTTAGTTGAGTTGGTGTTTGCTTGATAACTTTCATGAGTCGATATTGGGATTTTTTAAACAAGGTTATTTAGAAACTAAGATTTAATAAATTAAACATCTGCCATACTCCTCTATTTCCCGAAGCGTCCAAATACGAATTTTCTAGAATTTTGACTGAGAACTTTAGTTTTCCTATTATTTCTACAGAAAAGGTCTTAACTACAATTATCAAACAGTTTTCTTTTCAGGTCAATTCATATAATTCATTAATTAAATTCATAAAAGTCATAATTATTGTATGTTGAGGGCGGGCAAGATGCCAAACCCTTACTTCCCACAAGAGTTTATTCAAACTTGACTGTAAAGTTTAGATGTTGGATAATTAGGACTTAGATAAAACCGAGAAACCGGACTTTTTACCGAATCGGCAGATTACAACGCATCTTTTTGCAAAAAACCCGGTTTCTTCAGTCGGAGTGTATCCAAGACTGCATCTGAACCTCACTTTCCCAGCATTCCCCAATAAGCCGCGCCGTAAAGTTGAGCAGCCTGCATAGCTTCTTCGTCACAGCCTTGAGCTTTGAATAAAGTCTCGGCCTGTTTTAGATAGCCCATTGCTTGTTCTTTATTTTTTGTTTTGTCTTGAAGCATCAAAGCTAATCCCAATCTCAGGTGAGCATCAGCATCATTAGAATCACTTTTGATTGCAGTTTCCCAGTGGGTAATTTCCTCTGCTATAGTCTCCCATTTAAGTTCGTTAGAGTTGTCTGTGGGAAAGCCATCAAGACCGTAATTTCGGATATCCAAAAATGTCGCAATGACTTCGGCTTTTTTGTGCTTGCTTCCTAAACCAGTGCTGAAGGAAGAAGTTAGAGGAACACGTTGCTTACCTGAGTGCAACACAAGACAGATACGATAGGTATTGCTCTCGCTACTTGACATTTCCTGTATTTCCACACCTGAAATATCTTGAAGTAGGTGTTTGATAAGTTTCGTCTTGGCAATGAGTGGTTTATGCCGCTTGATAGTCAGATGACCGAGATTTTTGTCAAATGTAATTGTCTCAATCTCTACGAATATCATCAACAGCAAACCAACTACAGCAAATAAATAAACGAAAAAACTGCCAGAAGACAAACCCCCAAACAAACCGACCAATAAAAAACTCCCCCCAACAAATAGCTGTATCCAAAATGCGAACATTTCTACGAATTTTAGTTTATCTGATGTCTGTTTCATGATTTTATGTTTAATCAATTTCAAGTGAATGTGTATGTGGGTTATTTAGCCTTTGCTTGGACGATCCTCTTCGAGGGCTTCGCTAACGCGCTTTTGGTATTTTCAACAGCCTTGAGAGCATAACCATCGCCCGATCGCGCCTCCAAAGCTTTGTTAAAATGGATTAAAGCCGTTGGATAGTCTCGCTGCGCGTAGTAGACATAGCCGAGTTTCATCGATTGTTTGAACTCATCTTTGCTATCGGGTGCTAGAGAACTTTGAGGAGATAGCCCAGAACTCGGAGGTGATTTTTGACTTGGTGATGGAGAAGTGTTAAGATCCCCAGGAAAAGAAGAGGGCGATGGATTGTTATTTTTTAGTTCTTGATTCAGCTCAGAATCCGGGCTGTTTGTAAAATTTGCGCCATAAAATACTGAAGTAGTAAGACCTCCCAAAATAAACATTAGCAAGCCAGCACATTGAATCAAGAAAGTTTTTCTAATTTGTTGATTGCTCCAATTTTTGATATAAAAAACTAAGGCAGCACAGGGTACAATTAAGTAAAGCACTCCCCAAAAAGTTTCCTGTCCGAAAGCTTGAACTAATCCCCAAATATAGCCAACAAGACTTAAAATCAAACCGAGGCCAAAAAATAAGGCGATCGCAATACCAGGCATTTTGTTTCTCCGGTTAATGTAGAATTATTTAGCAAACTGTAGAAGTCAGGATTTCCGCAGATTTTTTACCCGAAACTCTTTTGGTTGTTTGCTGTGTTAAAAATAGATTAGCGGTGAAAGCAGTCCGATCGCGCACAGCGAATGTTAGGATTTTGGTTAGGAATTTGACTAGGAACTCGATCGCGACTGCCACAAATGACACCCTCAAACCTCGATAGACCAGAAGAACCTTTTACACGGGCTAGCCGCGACTGGGACATCGAAAAGCTTTACAGCGACTTAGCAAACGCCAAACAAGAATTTGCCCCCCACACCAGAAGAGGGCTGACACCAGTGGAAAAAAGGCATTTGTGCGGCTTGCTGTGCGGGTGCAGCCCGGCCGAAATAGCGGCACTTCTCAACAAACAAATCAAAGGTGTAGAGGTTGACTTATCTAAAACTTTGTATCGATATATAGAAACGCTGACAAATCGGCCCCGAAATGCTCTCAAAAATTGGAGAGACGCGATCGACTGGCTGGATATAGCCCGGTATAAAAAACAACTAAAAACCTCATCCGGCGCAACCTTAAAAGCCACTCTCCAACATTCAGACAGCATTCTATCCGCCGCCATCAGTCCCGACGGACAATTACTCGCAACAGGTTCCCACGACAGTACAGTGAAGGTTTGGAGTTTGCACAGCGGGGAACTGTTGCGGACTATTTGCGGACATTCAACAGCCGTGTTGTTAGTTGCTTTCAGCCCCGCTAGCAAAACGCTGCTGACACGATCGCGCGCGGGCACAGTCAAACTCTGGAACCTGCAAAACGGCGAACTGCTGAAGCGTTTAGCAGACGTACACCGCCACGAATCCGTCGCTGTGAGCCCCGACTGGCAAATTTTGGCGATCGGCACCACCAGAGGCACTGTCAAGCTTCAGCACCTCAACAGCGGCCAACTGCTGCAAGTTTTGGAAGGCTATCAAGGAGATGATATAAGTGCGATCGCCCTGAGTCCAAACGGCAAAATGTTAGTAGCCAGCGGCCTCAATGCAGCCAGCGGTTTCTGTCGCGCCACAGTCACTTTGTGGGAACTTCCCAGCGGCGAAGTGCGGCGAACGTTTGGCAGCGAAAATTATGTAGCAATTACTCCTGATAGCAAAATTCTTGTCAGTTACGGCTACAAAAATCTCGCCCTGTGGAATTTGCAAACAGGCGAATTATTGCATTCTATGGAAACAGGAATTCGCATCACTTCCGCCGCCATTAGCCCCGACGGGAAATACTTTGCTGTGGGTTGTTTTGACGGCACTGTCAGACTTTGGAATCTTGGCGGCGAGTTGCTGCAGTCTTTGGAGGGAAATTCGGGCCCTGTGTCTGCGTTGGCGATCGGGCATTTGGGCGAAAATCTGGTTAGCGGCAGCGAGAATGGTACAGTTAAACTTTGGCAGTTGCGAAGTTAAGATTGTTAAGGTCACAGGCGATATTTGCTAAAATAGATAAAATAGATTCAGAGCCAATACAAAAAAACTATGATAACAGCACCTGCCGGCTGGAAACCCCGCCGGATCTCTGACAAATACAAAAAAACTCCAATTTCTCCCGAAGAGAAAGCAAAACAAAAAGCTGAAAGCCAAATGCGGTGGCAGCGCTGTCGCCCGATTTTTGAACGAGTCCGTGACGAACTCATGGCGACTCACTATAATTGGTACGTTGTTATCGATCCTGATAGTGGCGAATATTTTGTTGAGAAAGATCAACTCGTCGCTTTTGGACAACTGCTAACAAATTATCCCCAGAAACTAATGGTTGTTCGGCGCTTGAATGAAACCGGAGTTTGCGGCAGTATTTTATGATTCAAGGAAGGTTTGATGAAGAGAGAAATCAAGTATTTTTTGAAATAAGTTTGGTAGGGAATGATGGCGAACTCATATTTGTGGATGCCCTTCTAGATACTGGATTCACCGGTTGGTTGGCGATGAACAGCCAAGATTTAGATTTTAATTGGCCACTTGTAGATGATCAATACCCCATGAATACGGCACGAGGAGAAGGTGATTTTAGTATTTATATCGGTACTGTACAAATTGACGGTCAAGAATTTAATGTTCCTGTGGTAGTAGGAGATGAGATCCCAGAAATTATCATCGGGATGGAATGGCTAAAAACTAAACGGTTAGTGGTAGATTTGGTGGCGGGAATCCTGAGTTTGGGGTAAAGTTGTCGGATCTTTATATAATATCCGGGCGATCGCTTATGATATAGGTAGGTTTGGTTGAAGAATGAAACCCAACACAATCTTCAATTTGACGTTGGGTGTCACTTCGCTCAACCAAACCTACGAATGATAATTTTATGATAATTATTCATCGGGACTTGATATTAAATAACACCGATCGAGCACCCCGACTCTTTGGAGAAGTCGGGGATCTGAACTAACGATCCAGAAAGCTTTTTAAGCAACAAAAATCAGCGTTCCCTGGTTGGCTTCCAAAGTATCGCCCATTTGCTTACCGTCGTGAAAAGCACCCAGAATTACCTCGCTAGTTTTGCCGATCGCGATCGCACCGCTAGCATCAATCCCGATCGCCCCAAAATCCCGCTGGCGCGAGTCAGCTTCCGCAAAAGAACGCTCAAAAGCAGCCTTCAAACTCAAACCATCCGTTACCCGAATCACAATCCGCGCCGCCAAACACTCATCCATAATGTGCTCGCCGATACCCGTACAGCTAACCGCCGCATTACCAGTCGCGTAATTTCCCGCCGGCATCGCCGAGTCGCTAACCCGCCCGATCCGTTCAAAACCCTTGCCGCCAGTCGAAGTTCCAGCAGCCAAACGCCCCCCGGAATCCAAAGCTACAACTCCGATCGTACCAACACCAGCAGGTTCCGCCACCACATCAGCCATTGCCTTGCTAAAATTGCCTTGGCGTTCCTGCATCCACTCGTGCAAACGCAAATCCGTCATCGGATCGTAAATCGGCAAATGAAGTTCTCGCAGCAATTCCGCCGCCCCAAAATCAGACAATACCCGATCGTCCGAAGCCTGCAAAAACTTAGCAAGTTCGATCGGATTTTGAACCCGAGAAACATTAATCGCCCCGCTGAAACGCTGCAGCAAACCGTCCATCAGCGAAGCACTCATCCGAATTTGCCCGTCCGACTGCACCACAGAACCGGTACCGGCATTAAATCGCGGGTCATCTTCCAACAACCGACAGCCTTGTATCACCGCATCTACCGCACTCGCACCGTCTTTGAGCAGCGGATAAACGGCCTCCAAAACATCATAAAGCGATTTGCGAACCGCCTCAATTCCGCCCTTGCTGTGTAGAGAACTACCGGCACCGCCGTGAATAACTAACTTTGGTTGCACTTGTTGCGATGCCATATTTTTAACCATAAAATTTTTCTTTTGCAATCTTAGCTTTTGTTTGGCAAAGAGCAAAACATTTTTAATTTTCTGAACTGTTGCGACGGCGGCGACAGCGTTCCGAACAGTATTTCACCTCATCCCAGCAGTCGGCCCATTTTTTGCGCCAAGTAAAAGGTCGATCGCACACAGGACACATCTTAGTCGGTAAGTCAGATTTCGATCGCTGCTTAGCCATGCTAATTTTGACAAGACACTATCTTAAATTATCCGCGTTAATCCGCGTTAACCTACATTAAATCGGCAGTTTTCCGATAAATTCAAGGATTTATGCAATAACTATAATTCAGCTATCTCCCAGTAACAATGGTCGCAACGGCATTAACCAACATCCGAATCGTCTTAGTCGAACCCGCAGGGCCATTAAACGTGGGTTCAGTAGCCCGCGTCATGAAAAATATGGGTTTGCGCCAATTAATTTTGGTCAATCCCCAATGCGATCATTTAGGGCAAGAAGCCCGACTGATGGCCGTGCGCGCCGCCGATGTCTTGGAAACGGTTAAAGTAGTAGCAACTTTACCAGAAGCTTTGGTAGGATGTGTCAGGGCGATCGCCACTACAGGAGACGACAGTCGATCGCACCCAATGCAGCTAGAAGCACCAGCCGATGCTTTACCTTGGCTCCTAGAAGCCCCCAGCGCCCTAATTTTTGGTCGAGAAGACTGCGGCTTGACTAACAGCGAATTAAACCGCGCCCAGCGCCTGATCCGCATTCCCAGCAGCGATGCTTACACCTCCCTAAATCTCGCTCAAGCAGTCGCTATTTGCTGCTACGAATTATATCGGGAAGAAGGTTCGGCAACGGATTTTGTAGCGGATGTAGCGGATGTCACGGATGTCAAGGATGTCACGGATGCTACCCGGAGAAGGGAAAAGTCCGAGGGTATATTTTCCCACTCTCCCAATCGCCCCCTCTCCCCCTCTCCCAATCCCCCCCTCTCCCAATCTCCCCCTCTCCCAATCCCCCCCTCTCCCCCTCTCCCCCTCTCCCCCTCTCCCAATCCCCCCAACAGTGCTCCGCTGGAAAATTTAGAGGGATATTACCAGCAACTAGAAACACTGCTGCTGAAAATTGGATATTTGCAGCCGCACACAGCAGCGAGTAGGATGGAAAAGTTTCGGCGTTTGTACAATCGCGCCTATCCGACAGTGGATGAAGTCGCCATGCTGCGGGGCACTCTCCGCCAAACAGATTGGGCAATAAAAAATTACGCGCGATCGCCAGTTTCTGATACTCTGGATGCGTTGCCGGAAAATCCAGCGGATAGCTAGGAGAAATGCAGATAATTTGGGAGGTAAGATTGAGGCTTGTTGGCGAACAGGATTTACCCGCTTGTCACCAAAGAAACTGGGTTTCTTGACTAAAAACCTCAACTTTAAGGTAATTTCCCGGCAAGAAACCCGGTTTCTACCACGGGTGCGTTTCGGATAAATCTAAAATTCCCAATCTAAAATCTCAAATTGATTGGCTGACAACCTAAAAAATCTTAAACTTGAAATTTACAGTGCAGAAGGAGTAAGACGTGGCAGAGCGGTTTCCCAAACGATCGATATTATCAGTGATGTCCTCGATAGCCTCTACCAACTCCGGGCCACAACCGCCTAAATCGGGCAAAACAAGTCAGTCTGGCAAATCCGGCCGCCGTCGCCCGCCCCAACCGCCAAACGGCCCAGAAATTCCAGCATCCGAACCTGCCACTTTATCACCGCAACCAAGCCGCGTCACGAAAATTAGAGCCAATTCTCCCGCGCCTTCCCCCGAAGAATTGAATGCACAGGACTTTTTGTCCGATCCAAAATCGGCAATTAACCCTAGAAAACCCAAAACTACCAAAATTTCGCAGTCGAAAAGTCGCCAATCGCGCAAAAAAAATCTCGCGGCTGTCGATTTGTTCGATTTTCCACAGCCAAGTCTGGAAAATGTAAGTTCGATCGCCAGCAATCCCATCAACGAGCCCGAAACTACAAAACCCCGCGCCCCCCGCAAAAGTCGCTCCAGTGCGCCCCCAACGGCTATTCTAGAGCTGGAAACAGCCCCAAATTTCAAAAAAACCCCTGTGCCGAAACCGCGCCCGCAAGGGAGCAATAGACCGGGCAAAAAATCTGCTATTCCCAGGGTGCCGCCGTTGGTGTACGCCACTCGGTTGCTGATTTTGGGAGTTGGGATTGCGGTGATTTGCGGTACTCTGCTGTCGGTGGCGAATGCTGTGAATCGATCGGCTGTAGCGACACAAGAAACGCCCGCACAGCCAAAAAACCCATCCGACAGCACAGTTGCAGCCCCGCTGGCTTCAGAAGCCCTACAACTGAATCAAGAATTAGGAGCTTTGAAAACACAAGTTCAGGTGATGGCAACAGAAAATCCTACCTTGAATGCGGGGATATTTTTAGTTGATTTAGATACTGGAAGCTACCTAAATTTTAACGGCGACGTGCCTTTTTCTTCAGCTAGCACGATTAAATTGCCGATTTTAGCAGCTTTTTTCCAAGCAGTAGATGAAGGCAAAGTGCGGTTAGATCAGGTGGTGACGCTGAAGCCGGAACATATTGTGGGCGGTTCTGGGCAAATGCAGGACGATCCGGCAGGTACGAAATATTCGGCTTTGGAAGTTGTCACAAAGATGATTGTAATCAGTGACAATACGGCGACAAATATGATGATTGAATTGTTGGGAGGTGCTGAGGTTTTGAATCAGCATTTTGCCGCTTGGGGTTTGAGGGCGACGGTACTGCGAAATAAGTTGCCGGATTTGGAGGGAACTAATACTACTAGCCCGAAGGATTTGATTAATGTTATGGCGCAGATCGATCGCGGAAATTTGGTTTCGGTTAAGTCGCGCGATCGCATTTTGCAAATTATGCGGCAAACAAAAAACGATACTTTGCTACCGAGAGGTTTGGGGGAAGGTTCAGTTATTGCTCACAAAACGGGTAATATTAATACAATGCTGGCCGATGCGGGGATGGTGGATTTGCCGAACGGGAAGCGTTATTTGGTGGCGGTGATGGTGAAGCATCCGGTGGAAAATGAGAAGCCTGCTCAAAGTTTGATTCGGGATATTTCTAAGATGAGTTACCGCTATTTGAACGACGGGGAAACGCCTGCCGATTCAAAGGTAAAAATTAAAAATTAATTAATTAATTCGCCTTAAAATAGTTTCGCATTCAGGACTTGAGTCCGCATAAAATCGCAGGACTAAAATCCTAACTGCGAACCTATAACTTAGAGGCTGTTCGGACAATTTTTAACTCTTCCGGGATCCTGAGTGCGAGTGCTGTAGACTTCAGAAAGTATAAATGATTTTGTATGATGAAATTACACGCCCCAATTGCTTGTTTGCTAGCGCTTTCAACTTTAGCTGCGGGAGTTTCTCCCGCATTCAGCAATCCCCTTCGTTCTGCTGAAAGCGAAGTTACGGATATTACGGTTATTTCCAACAATATCGAATTGAATCGCGCGAAAAATTTAGCCCGTCAAGCTGCAGAAAATGCTAATGGTGGTTTAGGAAAATATCGAGCGGAAGCGGCGATGCACGGTGCTTCGGAAGAGTCGCCTTTTGTTGATAATGGGGATGGTTCTTGGACGTTTACTTTTCAAGGTCACAAACCGGGTGCGTCTGTGTATACGGTGGAGACGGTGGTGACGGTTTTTCAAGATGGGAGGGTGAGGGTGGATTACAACGGGCGGATTCGCAGTTCGTTGAATTTCAGGTAATCGATCGTAAAAGTATCATTTCAGCCACCGGCGATGGCTTGAGGCAAAAAAATCAACAGCCCTCAAAACTAATCACAGCAAGCATTACAGCGTTTGCGGTCATAGTTTTTTTTCGGCACTGCACCTCAAACCCTTGCTGTGCAAGCAATACAGCCGAAAAAATTGACCCCTCAAAAAAACACCTACCGATGACCGCAAAAACTCATGAATCAGAACCGGGCTATAAAACTCCCACTGCTGAGAGTTCCTCAGCCTCTTTCTCATTCATCTCGTCGAGTTTCTGCCAAACTTCCTGCATCAATCGATCCAACCCAACTCGACTCACAGCGGAAATCAACAAAACCGGAGCACCGCTAATTTCTTGCAATCGCCCGATCGCACTTGCAATTTCCTCATCCTCAAGATCGATCGCATCCACCTTATTAAAAGCCAAAATCTGCGGCCGATTTGCCAAACCCCGCCCGTAGGCCTTCAACTCATCCTGAATTGTGATGTAATCGGCGATCGGATCTTCATCAGTAAGATCAATTAAATGCAGCAACAACCGAGTCCGTTCAATGTGTCGCAAAAACTCATAACCCAAACCCGCACCTTCGTGAGCCCCGGCAATTAATCCCGGAATATCAGCAAAAACAGTACCGTCACCAGTCGGCTTTCTAACTACCCCCAAATTCGGAATTAAGGTTGTAAACGGATAATCTGCAATCTTAGGACGAGCCGACGACAAAGCAGAAATCAGCGTTGACTTACCAGCATTAGGCAAACCAATAATTCCCACTTCAGCTAATAGCTTTAATTCCAGCCGCAAAAACTTGTGATCGCCTTCCTTGCCCGGTAACGCATAATCAGGAGCCCGGTTAGAATTAGTCAAAAAACACTTATTACCCAAACCGCCCTTGCCACCTTGAGCAATACAAATAGTCTGTCCGGGAACCACCAAATCTGCTAAAACCGCCTGAGTTTCGGCATCGTAAACTACCGTACCGCAGGGAACCTCGATCGTGCGATCGTCCCCAGAAGCCCCAGTCATATTCTTCGGCGCGCCCCGCTTCCCGTCTTGAGCTTTAAAAATCCGGTTGTACTGAAAATCTAGCAGCGTTTGCAAACTTTCCACCGCCACTATAAACACAGAACCGCCGCGCCCGCCCGTACCGCCGCTAGGCCCGCCCGCCGGCACATACTTTTCTCTACGAAAAGCGATCATACCGTCGCCGCCCTTACCCGCCACGACTTGAATATCAGCTCGATCGATAAATTGCATAATTTAATCAATAGTAATCAGTCAGCAGTCATTAGTCATCAGTCAGCAGTCATCAGTGTCAACTTAAGACTAAAACCTTTGGTATCTCTCGTTTTCATCCGAGTCTCGCTCCCCCTCGCATCCCCCTTAATCAGGGGAACTTTGAACACTTCCGGTTCTCCCCTCGTTAAGGGGGAGTAGCGAGTGCTTCCTGCTGGGCGATCCATAACTTAATCGTCAAACAGCAGGCTCATACTAGCTTTAACGTTAATTTGACACTAATGGTTAGTATAATACCAGATTTCAGTAGAATATTGCTCTTTTTCTTGAGAATGCTGAGGCTGCCTAAAAAGAAGTCTAATAGCGAGTTACAGTCGCTGGAAAAATATAATTTTAACAACAAATTTGCTATTAGCAGGACTTACCCACAAAAATTGAATAAACCGAGTTTTTCTACTGGGGCGGCTGGCTATAACGATTCTTTTTTCCAGAAAAACTCGGCTTTTTGCGTCCCGGACTAATTAGCAGTCATTGGTTAATCGTTACATTCATTAATCCTAGATTTCGCAATGTCTAAATGACTAATGACCAATGACTAATGACCAATAACCAATGACCAATAACCAATGACTAATGACTAATGACTGCTAACAATATGACGATACATCTTCCTGACAATCATCTGCTAAATAGCAGAGAGCTCGAAAGCGCATCCCCACCAACTGTTCGTAAAGCGGGTTAATCTTGCACATCGCCGGAATGTGGACGATTTTGCGCCCGAACAATACAACATCTCGCTCAAACGGACATTGTGGCGGAATCATTTTGCAGACAAAATGTGCCACTTTGGGATCGTGAATTTCCCAGCAGTCCAGCCAATCTTTAACCGGTTGCAGGACGTTTTTGTGGTGTGGTTTGCGTAGGGGAGATGAAAGGGGTGTGCCGGCGGGGACGGAGTTTGAATCAAAGGCTATTTGGCTGTTTGGCCCTTGGGGGTCGCAGTTGCTGTCTGCGATGGTGTGTCGCAGAGATTCGATCGCCTCGATGTTGTGACCCAAAGCTGTGCAAAACTTGTACAGTACCTCATCTTCGCTCAGCGAGTACGTACCGTCTGCTAAGGCTACCATGACTGCTGTTCTCAAAAAATTCTCCCCGTTGGCGGTGCCTTTCCCTAACACAGCAGCTAGTTCCTCTGCGGCAATCGGTTCAAAATCTGTCTCAGTAGATACTGGATGTAATTCATCCTGAGTTAGGTTCGCAATCATTTTTTGCTCGTTTTCGTCAAAGTTGCCGTCGGCCCAAGCAATTGTCAGCAATCCGCGCAGCCAAGCGGTAATTTCTTCATCGGTGCAGTTGGTTTTTGCGTTACTCATCAGCATTTCTAGTGGGATGTAGCAGTCTTTTTCTTGGTTTGGAGCGGGAGAAATATTCCCGTCTAAATAATTTTTACTGCTTTTTTGGTCGATCGAGCTTTTTGTTGAAGGTTTGTGCCTGAAGATTGCTCGAAATGCTTGTAGTGGACGTGTTAAAAGCATATTTTTTCTCGGGAGTTTCGCCGGTTAGCGAGTTATTTTATTTGCCACCTCTACTCCCCTAAAATGTCATCTATCGGGAGGAGTAGGTTTTTCCGGTCTTGACTGTAGTTGCACGGATTCCAGATGGCGATCGAATTTTTCGCAAGAAATCACAGGTTTGCTAACACTAGGATCTGCTAGGAAACCGAGTTTTTCTCGCACGGGGCGATCGAACTTCGCTATGTTTACATCTTAATATATATTTTTGTAAATTTTTGTATATCGGCTGCAACATTTGACCGCGAGCCGGCTTGATGATTTGGGAATAAAAAAATTGATGCGACTGTTAGCTTCAAAGAAGGAGGCAGGAGTTGAAAGGCAGGAGGCAGGAGGTCGGAAATTGGAAAAGGATTCAGACCCCTCCCCATTTCTGATCCCCTTTAAAGGACAGGCTTGTAACGACTTAGGGGGAAGGGATGAAGGAAAAATCCTCCTGCCTCCAGTCCCCTGCCTCCTGACTTCCGAGGCAGAAGCTGCGGTCAAAGGTTTCGATTGCTGTTGCCGCATCGAAACGATGGGATTGATTAAAAAAATTACTCCTAATGACAACTGACAACTGACAACTGACAAATAACTAACTGCGGCGGCACAAAATCCAGCGCAATTCCATTGGCGGACGGGCGTTTGCCATCGGGAAAACATCTCTACCTGTTGCCCAACTGGGAAACCAGGGCGTGGGCGGCCAGGCTGTTTCTGGTAGGTGGTGGCGTTCGTACTCCCACACCAACTCGTTCGATATTGGGACTAAGGGCAACCCTTCCATTGCCGCGGTGAGCTCACCGGGCGTGAATAAAGTAGACCAGGAAAGTTGGGCAACTTGTCGCACGAGGGCATCGGGCTGGTAGTCGCCGACGGTTAAAAATGTGCTGAACAGCAACAGGCCTCCGGGAGAGAGGAAATCGCACATTTTGGCTAGGAAAAGCCGTACTTGATCGCTGTCTCTAAAATGCGAGATGACTTCGGCGGCAACTGCGAGTTGGTAGCCCGCTGGTTTCATCCGCATTAAGGGGTCGAGCACGTCGCCTTCGGTTACTGTGACGGGAAGGTTTTCGGCTGTTGCTGCTGCTTTGAGTTGTTCTGCAAAACTTGGGGTGAGTTCGATCGCATCTACAGCATAGCCCAATCTGGCTAGGGGTAAGGTGTTGCGTCCGGTACCTGCCCCCACGTCTAATATGCGGATGCGATCGGGATTTCCCAATTTAGCAGCCGTTGCCATCAATTTTGCATCTGGATGAGAACCGAACAGGGGAGGTTCTCTGGTGTCTACCCAGGTTTTATACTGTTCTCCAACTGTTGAGGTAGTAACAATCACTTTGCAGGCCAAGCCTGTTTGCGGCGGCTGCACTGATTCGTATTGCAGGATCAGCATCGATGCTGTTGAGGTGCGGTAGCCTTGTTCTAATTTAGTGGCTAAAAGCTTTTTGAGTTCCTCCCTGCGGTCTTCTGGCAGGGGTCTGTCGAGGGTGGTAAATAGTTTTTCGATTGATTGGAGATAGTGGTTTAGCATTCCCGGCAGGCAGGGAAAAACTAATTCTCCGCGTGCGGTGGCGCGAGTGTTAATTTTGTAGAGGATGGCTTGCTGGAGAATGTCGGGATTTGTTACCAGCGGTAGTTGTTCGGTTTGGTCGATCGTGCTTTGGGCGCCCATAGGTTCCGGGAAGAAGTTATTAGTTATTTGTTATTAGTTATTAGTTATTTGTTATTAGTTATTTGTTATTAGTTATTGGTTTTTAACAATTTTTTTGAGAGCTAATCATACAACAATTTGAGACTATAAAAAAGCAGATTTTTGATTTATTTTGTTTGGTAGCTGAGGATTTTTAGATTGTAGAAAATCCGATTTGAGAGCTTTATTTTGGATAAGTCTCAAATTTCAAATCTCAAATCGACTAAGCCCTAAACCCGAGTGTCTCTAAAAATGGGAGTTAGGATCTCGATCGACTGTGGCGCATTTAAATTGTATGTTGGCCGGCGAGGTGGAAAAAGCAAAGATTCAAGTCTTTTGGCCTTCTCCGCCTCTGTACTCTATCCCATCAGCCATAACAGCCAATGTATATGGGTAGGAACTAAAAGCTGGGCTTAGTTGCTGCCGGTAAAAGTTACTTCGGGGAACTTCGATTGAGCTTCTGTCATCGGGCGCCGTCTGCCTTCTTCTTGCCAGTAGTTGATTACTTCTGTGGCTTGGTTGAGGATTTCGACGCGATCGTTGTCAGCAATCCAGTGTTTGGCTTCGAGTTCGTTTTTGAGGTCTTCCCACGCATCTTTGCGCGGCCAAAAAAAGTAGGATGTCAGCGGGCTAGTTCCTTTGCCGACAACTTGGTCAACGGCGAGGGCAACATTCTCTTCTAGCCAGAGAACTTTTAAGATGAACTTGGACAAGCAAACCTCCAGGGTTTTGATAGAATTTGTTAAAAATTTCTACAATCGCTAAGCGTAGCACATTCTGTTCGATAATGAGTGATCGGTGATTAAAATTTTTGTCGCGCGGCTGGGTTTCGCGCCCCTTCTGGGCCCTAAATCAATCAAATTTGTGCAAAACTCGCCCCAGTTACCAGGATAATTAAGTTGTGAACAGAGTTATTTTAGTTTTGGATATTGACGGTGTGGTGCGGGATGTGTCCGGTTCCTACAGGCGGGCGATCGCGGATGCGGTGGAACACTTCACGGCTGGTGCTTTTCGCCCAAATTCTCTGGATATCGACTCTCTGAAGTCTGAGGGAGTGTGGAATAATGACTGGGAAGCGTCTTTTGAGTTAGTTTGCCGTTATTTTGAGGCGATCGGGCGATCGAGAAATCAACTCACTCTCAACTATGACGAATTAGTGGCTTTTTTCCAAAGTCGCTATCGCGGGCCCGATGAGCAAAATTGGACTGGTTACATTTGCGACGAACCGCTGCTGTTAAGTCCGGCTTACCTGGAAAATTTAACGCTTGGCGGTGTTGCTTGGGGTTTTTTTAGCGGCGCGATGCGAGCTGAAGCTGCTTATGTTTTGACAGGGAAACTGAGTTTAAATTCCCCTGTGTTGGTGGCGATGGAAGATGCACCGGGAAAACCAGATCCGGCTGGACTTTTCGCAGCAATTGAACAGTTGGAAAACCTGCACGGTTTAGCAAAGAATTTGCCGGTGGTTTATGCGGGAGATACTGTTGCCGATATTTACACGGTGGTGAAGGCGCGGGAATTGCAACCAAATCGGGTTTGGCTTGGTATGGGAATTTTGCCACCTCATGTTTTGGATGATTCTGTGCGCTGTGAGGCTTATAGTGCAGCGCTGAAAAAAGCAGGTGCTGCAGCGGTTTTGCGGAATGTGGAGGAGTTGACGGCGGCCCGGATTCGAGAATTAGTCAGTTGTTAGTTGTTAGTTGTTAGTTGTTAGTTATTGGTTGTTAGTTGTTAGTTGTTAGTTATTGGTTGTTAGTTATTGGTTGTTAGTTGTTAGTTATTGGTTATTGGTTATTGGTTATTGGTTGGTTGTTAGTTATTAGCTGTTAGTTGTTAGGAAAGTAACATACCCCTTGATGATGCGGCGGTTGAAACCGCGTCTACACAAACGATGTCGGCCTGCGCCGGCTGTTTCATAAAGGCGATCGCCAACCCGGATTTGGCATGACAACTGCCAACAGCCAACTGCCAACTAACAACTGCCTACTGCCCACTGCCAACTAACAACTGATAACTTTCCCTTTAAGATTATTTTAAGTTCAAGAATTTGTCTAGGGCGCTGACTACAACTGGCGGCCAGCGGCGGGTTTTTGCAACCCAATCGAGGTCTTTGTAGCGGGAATCGAGGCCGATTGCGGCTACCCAATTGCTCTCAGCTTCGCCGCGATTTCCTGCTTCCCAAAGACAGGCGCTGAGGGCGGCTCTCATGTCTGCAAATTGAGGGTATCTGCGGACGATGTTTTTCATGTTGCGAATTGCTTCTTTGGTTTGCCCGTTTTGATACAGTGCTAGGGCGTGGTTGGCGCGAGCAAAGGCGTATTCGGGGGCTAGTTCAAAGGCTTTGTTGTAGTCTGAAATTGCTGGTTCCCATTCTCCTAAACCTGCTTCGGCGTTACCTCGGTTGTTGTAGGCGGCTGGATCTTTGGGGTCTAATTCTAGTACGTGATTGTAGTCGGCGATCGCTTCTTCCCAACGTCCTAAACCTTCTAGGGCGATGCCGCGGTTGAGGTAGGGATCGGGGGCTTCGGGAGCTAGTTCGATCGCCTTTTCGTAGTCAGCAATTGCTGGTTGCAGTTTGTTTTGGCTGACTCTAGAATTGCCTCGGTTGCTCCAAGCGGCTGCTTGTGAGGGGAATTTTTCGATGATTTGAGTCCAGAAAGTTTCTGCGGCGGGAAATTTGCCTTCGTTGGTAGCTTCAAAAGCTTTTTGAATGAGTTCTGCTAATTCCTGCTGGGAAGCTGCAATGTCTGTGGGTTGTTCTTGTGCGGCGGCGGGCGCGATGTTTCCCAACCAAACTAACCCGGTTACAATTAATACTGTAAAGAATGTGAAAAGTGAGCGAATCATTTTTGTTAGTTGAAACTTTACTAAACATATTATTAACCGAAATTGCGGGCGTTGGTTAGGGGATGTTGGAAAAGTCTCGGCGACTTAAGTCGCAGCTACACACACAAAACCTGCCTCTGCAGGTTCTGAAACCCTGCATTTTCTTGAGAAAAGTCTCGGCGACTTAAGTCGCAGCTACACAAACAAAACCTGCCTCCGCAGGTTCTAAAAGCCTGGATTTTCTTGAGTTGGCGCAGGCGGACTTTGGTTGTGTAGTTGCGGTTTTAACCGCCAGTTTGTGTAGTCGCAACTAAGGATAATTTAATGAAAAAACGATTGCTAATTTTGGGCGGAACGGGGGATGCGACTAAACTGGCTGCCAGAGCCTCTCAAATCGCCGATCTTGAGGTGGTTTCTTCGCTAGCAGGACGCACTCAACAGCCTTTTACTCCAAAAACGGGTACGGTGCGAATTGGGGGTTTTGGTGGGGCGGCTGGGCTGGCGGCGTTTTTGGATTGTAGCCCGATCGACTTGTTGATTGATGCGACTCATCCGTTTGCGGCTCAGATTTCTGCTAATGCTGCGATCGCTGCTGCTGAGTGTAATGTGCCTCATTTGATGCTGGTGCGTCCAGCTTGGGAGATGGTGGAGGGCGATCGCTGGATTGAAGTTGGCAGCCACTCGGAGGCTGCAAGGGCTTTATCAGGGCAGTCTCAGCGGGTATTTCTCACCATTGGTAGGCAGGAATTGGCGCAGTTTGCTGGTTTGGATGCTATTTGGTTTTTGATGCGGGCGATCGATCCTCCTGCACTAAATACTCCTGTTCCTAACGGTAAATTGTTATTAGCAAGGGGGCCTTTTACATTGGAAGACGAACGGCAGTTGCTGTTAGAATATCAGATTGATACAATTGTTAGTAAAAACAGCGGGGGCGGTGCTACTTATGCTAAAATTGCTGCCGCTAGGGAACTGGGACTTCCGGTGGTGATGGTGCAGCGGCCGCAGATTCCCGATGTTGAGCAGGCGGCTGATGTTGAAGGGGCGATCGCTTGGTTAATTAAGCAGTTATTAGTTATTAGTTATTAGTTACATCCTTAGGGCGATCGGAATGTGCCAGGTCGCCTCAACTCAGGTTGTAGCAGCCAGACTGCAAGGATTCCTCTCCCCCAAGCGTCTATAACCAACTAAGCTACTATCAGCAGTTGGGGTTAAGGTCGCGGATATGACGGGGTGAAAACGCCTCTGTCTTTTTGAGAGCGATCGATTTAAACTATTCTGAGTGCAAGGCTGTCCGGTTTTTTGTCACTCCGTCAGGATAATTACTCTCATAACCCTACCGAATCAGGAGACTCAAATATATGCAATACAAAAACGGTATGCCAATTGCCATTATTGGCGCGGGAATATCAGGCATTACGACAGCCAATATTCTCAAAAAAAATGGCTTCCAAGTAGTTGTTTTCGAGAAATCCGAAAAGATGGGCGGAGTATGGGCACTTGCATACCCAAACGTACACCTGCAAAATATCAGGGAACAGTATCATTTATCTGATTTTCCCTGGCCATTCACCCCTGATTTACATCCCACCGGAGAACAAATCCTGAATTATTTGGAACAAGCGGTCAACCATCTAAAGCTTGATGTGCGGTTAAATCACGAAGTTATCGAACTAAAAGAAACAGAAGATGGCTGGCTATTAAGATATAAAAATCAGGAGGGCGTTCACGAAGAATTATTTGGATACGTCGTTATCTCAGTTGGGCAATATACAGAAGGAAAGTATCAACCTGAATTTTCAGGTATGGAAGATTTCGCTGGGAAAATCATCACTGAACGGGATGTCCACACGCTTGATGTATTCGATAATCAACGAGTTGTAATCGTTGGCTTCGGAAAAAGCGCCTTGGATATGGCGACTTTCGCGGCAAAACAAGGCGCGCAAGTAAATCATGTATTTCGTACACCGCGCTGGCTTATCCCCGAATGGATTTTGGGCGTACATTTTACCTACGCATTATTCAGCCGCTTTGGAACAGTGATGATGACAAGTTGGGCACATCCAACCGCCATTGAACGTTTCCTGCACAATCGCCTTGGCTTCATTGTTTCAGCTTTTTGGGATTTGATTGCATCCATCTTCCGCTTTCAAGTTCAGCGAAATGTTTCTGGAAAAAGCCAAGCCGCCCAGGGTCGAATCAAAGTTGTACAACCAGACCACAAACTATTGCCTGATTTACGTTCAGCCACAGCAGTTGCGCCTGAAAATTACTATCCGTTTATTGCAGAAGGAAAAATCTCGCCTCACCGTGCAGAATTATCTGGTTTTTCGCCAGAAGCAGTAAAATTGAAAAATGGTTGCGAGATTCCATGCGATTTAGTCGTTCTATCTTTGGGTTCGCAAACGCCGATTTTTCCATTTTTGCCTGATAAATATCGAAAAATGTTGGAAATCGAACCAGATGGCGTGCAGTTATATCGCCACTTGCTTCATCCTCGCATTACTGGCATTGCCTTTGCCGGGTTCAATCATGGATATATGCACGTGCCAGCAGTCGAGATCGCCACACAATGGCTGTGTGCTTACTTGCGGGGTGAACTTGAGTTACCTTCCAGCGAGAATATGGAAAAAAGTATTGAATATATCCGCCAGTGGAAACGCGCAAATATTCAATTTGAACCTTCGCTATCCTGTGGAACCAACACTCGCTTCCAACAATATATTGACATCTTGCTTAAAGATCTGGGTGTTTCTCCTTATCGAAAATTGCCTAACATTTTCGCTGAGATATTCGGCAGATATCAACCATCTGATTATCTTGGCGTATCGGAAGAATATAATCACAAAAAGAAAAGTCGCTCTACTCCACTACACCCTCTTCCGTTGGATACATGATTGCTTTCCTAGCTTAAGCTGTTACCTTAGCAATGAGCACTGCCTGGGAATACAAATCTCTAGGCTAGGCCTCCAATTCCAATAACTAAGGCCCAATTCCCAATTCTCAATGCCAAATTATTTGGATTTTTTCGGACTATTCAAAGAGTTAAGATGATTGTTCATATCCTGCAAATATTTTGATAAAACAGGATACTGTGAAGTTGCTAGCAGTGCATCTTTTTTCTGGCTGACAGTTGTTTCTAAGGGCAAAACTCGATAGTTAGTTTTATTGTTCAAAGTATAGCGGTGTACCCAAGTCGGAAAGGTTTTGATGCTGGTAATTTCTGTGGTCTTTTCGGGAAAGGTTTTGCGAATATTTACTTGCAAAATTACGCCTAAGTCTGTATATTTTTTATTCTGACCGGAAATGAAGTTTCCCATTGAATAAATTGCTACAGCTTTGCGAGTTTTGCCATTTTTTCCGGGAAAGTTAAAAATTTTGTAAGGTTGGACAACGTGGGGATGACTGCCGAGAATGATGTCTGCACCGGCTTTTAATAGGTTTTCAACTAATTGTTTTTGTTGGGTGTTTGGCTGTCGCTGATATTCGTCGCCAAAATGTAGGGAAATTGCGATTATATCTGCTCCTTGTTTGCGGGCTTTGGCTATGTCTTTGATTATCTTTTTTTCGTCGATTAGGGAAACTAAGTAGTCTTTGCCTTTGGGTATGGGGATGCCGTTTGTGCCGTAGCTGTAGGCTAGCATGGCTAGTGAAATGTTGTTTTTGGTGCTGATTAAAGTGCGATCGCCCGTAGCTTTCGATTTGGCTGTTCCTGTGGAAGCAATTTTGCGATCGCTCAGATTGGCGATCGTCCTAATTACTCCTTTTTCTCCACGATCTAAAGCATGATTGTTGGCGGTTGTCAAGATATTAAATCCGGCTTTTTTAGTCGCATCCGCTAATTGAGCCGGTGCGTTAAATAGCGGATATCCCGTATATCCGCCCGCATCTTCACCCGCTAAAGGTGTTTCGAGATTTCCGATCACCCAATCGCCTGTTGACAGGATGCTTTTAACTGGTGCGAAGAAACTGTCAAAATTGTATGTTTTATTTTTTGCGTCGTAGCCCGATCGCGTTTGGGTACTGTGCATCATAATGTCGCCGACAGCAATTAGTGTTGCTTCTTTGATTTCAGACTTTGGTTTGGCGGGAACAGGGGCTGCAATTGGCGATGGCGTCCCGCCCCGCAAGCTACGACTTTCTGTAGGCTGTGTGTTGGTTTGTGGCGTTTGGATATTGCAGCCTGCGATCGAAAGCATGGCAATTACCGAGAGCGATCGACTAAAATTCATGATTTATGATAGTGATACCAGTTCAAAAAAACAATGCAAGTGCAGGCAATATCCCAACTATTATAGGGGTTCTCAAGCTTGGTGAAGTATGCCCTATGCCCTATGCCCTATGCCCACTCCTAGCACCTCATGTTACGATCGAAAGGCTATATTATGTCATCAATTATTCAATAATATAACCCAACACTTGGGGGTTAAAAATACGGGGAAGTTTAAACCAGGTTTTATAGAACCCATTTGATATCTATTCTGCGTAAATCTCAGAAACCGGGTTGATCTCTATATTTCTCGTCACCCAAAAACTCGTATAAACTCGGTTTCTCGCCCCTTGCGTAAATCTCAGAAACCAGTTTCTCTCTATATTTCTCGTCACCCAACCCAAAAACTCAAAGATGTCAAATGGGTTCTATACAAGCTTGCACCCGCACCAGGAGGCTAGGCGAAGCCGAAAGTCCTGGTGCGGGTTGAATACCGGGCCGTTAAAATTACCTTATTGTCAGTTGGGGTTGCTAATCTATCCAGACGATCGATAATACCTGCCAATAATTGACAATCTCAAAAACCCGTCTCTACCTAATCATAAATCGCTAAATTCCCTATTGCCGCCACCTCTCAAATTGGTCTTCGGAACAGCCATTAATAAATTTATTGTTCACCCAACCGTTAAGGATTGTCAAAGTTTCATTAGGAGGATTGCCCGAAAATCTTGCAGCAATTTTTACCCAATTACCTTGTCTGGTGACGGCCCGAACTCCATCTCCTTTTTTTAGTTTAGCTACAATCGGGTACTTATCGCCGGGGCCTTTGCGAATGTTGACAGCGCCGCCTTCACCTGTAATAAAAGAGCATTGAGTTTGCTTTTTTAAAGCTTCTACTTTTTGGGAAGAAAGATTTTGCTGTCTGCCAAAAACTGGAAAGCTGTAAAGTGAGAAACTTAAACTTGCAACTGCGGCTGCAATAAAAAAGGCTTTTGATTGAGTAAAACTTAGCATTTATTTGAGCTCCTTGGGTTGGCAGGACTTCAGTCCTTGCTACTAAGTGTTATTTTACCGAAGCAAACCATTCGGTGATGCCTTGGGCGATCGCCTCGGCTAACTTCTGCTGTTCTGTCGGATTCACAATCCATTCAAATTCTTCGGGATTAATCATAAATCCCAATTCCATTAAAACAGATGGAGTAACTGCAGGACGAGTCATGGCTAGGTTGTTCCAGAATACACCATAGCTCGGACGGTTCAAATTGGCAACTAAATAATTGTGAAGAAACATTCCCAAACTGTGGGCTTGGGGATGAAACCAGAAAGCGCCGACACCTTTAGTATTAATTGCATCGCCGTTATCCGGCAAGGCATTGTAATGAATCGAAATTGCGATAGCCGGTTCTTCTTTTTGAATCATTTCTACCCTCGGCGGCAAATCCAAATCGACATCTTCCACCCGCGTCATTACCACATTTGCGCCCCGATTTACCAATTCCTCTCGCACTAATTTCGACACAATTAAAGCTACTGTTTTTTCGCGATAGCCCGTGGGCCCCACACCCCCGGAATCTTGCGGCCCGCCGTGTCCCGGATCGAGGAGAATTTTGATTCCCGACAGCGGTTTTGCTGACGAATTCGGCATCATGCTGGTATTCGCAGGAGGATGTTTTAAAGACAACACTAAAGTTGTGCCGTCGTATCTCAATTTGTAGCCCCACTGCTGGGCAGATTTGAGATTGAAAGTATATTGTACTTGCAGTGGCGATGTTTGTTGCCATACCAAACTCGAAATTACTGGGTCATCGTCGAGGCGAATAATATCAGTTTGAGCGGTGGTATTGTACAGTGTTAAAGTGAAGGTGCGTTCTCCTTCTTGCACGGTGACTGGGGCTGGTATTTCTAAGGGAAATAAAACCTCTGTCCAGCCTGGAACTTGACGCGATCGCGCGCTGCGAATAATCGATCGCGCGGGAACTGCATCCTTGACAATTTGCACTTCTGATGCTTTGATCCAAGCACCGTAATCGAGTCGAATCCATTCTCCCTCGCGCCCGATAATTGTTGCTCGCGTTCCCTTTGGCAGCGGTGTCATCCGAGAAAAATCTGTACTCGCCCCGGTTCTAGCGACACCAGGATCTGCTGTTACTTCGGCTATTTCTAACTCAGCCGGGGAGAGAAGAGAAATCTTGCCGGTACCTTGCTGGCTGATAGTTCGATCGTTCATTGTTAGCTCAAATACTGGCACTCCTAAATCAATTTTTTCTGCTTTTGGTAGCGAGGAGTTAGACTCATTTTCGCCCTTGAGCAAGGGTGGATTTGGGGGAGTTATAGCGCAGCCTTGATACTGTTCGATGCTGCTTTTGGCGATCGGGGAATTTTCACCTAGCAGTACAGATTTGTTGTCGGGGAGTTCGACTTGCGATCGCGCTTTTAAAGGAATAGTAACGCCAGCCAATTTTACCGCAACTAAAGCATTCGCCGGGGCGATCGCCCCAAAGCAAATATATTCCCCCGGCAAACTCGCCACATCGACTTTCGGTGTCAGGGAATTTTTCGCAAAAGCCAATCCAGCGGGGACTTCCGGCTGATTCGACTCGCGCGTCACCTTAATTTGAACTTGCTGATTTTCGTAACGCAAGGTAAAGACATTTTCGCCTAATTGCAGGGGAACTGTCGGGGCGAAATGGCCCGCCCCGCTGCGCGGAATTTGTTGGCCATTTACCGATACTTGTCCGGTTGGGGGGGCGGTACCGATTAAAAAAATGCGATCGGCTATTGTTTTGTGGTTGGCGGGAGGATAGGCGACGGACAAAGGTTGAGCGGCCACAGCTACAGAGGCGATCGCCATTATCATCCCAAAGACAACTAATCCTAAAAATTTTCTCATGCTCAATTGAAATTAATTGACAGTCTGTTGGTTATTTATACTCGAACTTGCGCCAAGAAACCCGGTTTCTGCGAAAATATTGGGTTGAGTAACGAGAAATACGGAAAGAAACCGGGTTTTTGAGGATTAGGGGTAAGTCCTATTGACTATATAAGACCCAGTTTATCAGGTTGGTAGTTGCAATTGAGTTATCGGCGACATAAATTTTCTCATAAAACTATTAAGTTTTAAGCGATCTCTAAGTCATTCTCCACAGTTTATCCAAGGGATTGCTCGGTATTGTAAAATACAAAAAATCCCACAATCAGACAAACTCTCATAGTATATTGGGCAAAAATAGTTAATTTATGGTGATAAATATGGTAACTTATTTAGGCAAAAGTCAGAGCTTTTAGCACGAAAGTTAAAATATTTTAGCAGTTCAAATGGGAGAAATATTCAAATTTACTTCAAATAAAATAAGCTTATTTAAAAATTAGAATAAGAACTCGAAAGACTCAAAAAGACACAGCCAAGTAATAGCTTTTACATCATCAAAATCCCATCAAATAATCTGATACAGAAATCAGAGACAGCGGCTTTTGATAACTCAAAATAGTCAGAACTCTAGCCAAAGCGTAAACCAGAGAGACAGCCAGGACATATCGGCAAAACCCGAAAAAGATTTGCGCGAGATAGATATGAAATCAGCACTCCTGACTAAGAGTGAGCATTGTGGTAGCAGAGAATTAAGTAACATTATTGGTTATAGTAAATCTAGGGTAGCGTGCTTAGTAGATAGACCAATTGAAGTAGTGCAATATCAACGAGCCCAATGTCAGTATAATGAATGTGGAGCCATAGTGATTGGGTCTGCCTCACCGGGTATAGTGCCAGGATAAGATTTGAGTATTGACCTACAAGCATTATTGGTATGGTTAGGTAAGCCTTCTTTAATTCCCCAATCTCAGACCTGAATCCTTACATCTCGAAGTTTTGACACTGCTTAGCGATTCGAGGTATAATTGCGTTCACGGGGTGACAACCTCTGGATCAAACTTGTCTATCAAAGATTTTGAAGTTTCTGACTGCCAAAAATATCAAGTCTTAGTGACCAAATTGTTGACACTGACCTGGAGAAATATCAAGATGAAAAGCACCAAACTAATTTATATGATTTTGCCCTACACGCGCCGGGAACTGCCGGGATGGGGAAAATTATTTGAAAACTTAGGTGGATATAAAAGTGAATTGTGGAAAGATGCCCCTACCCGTACTATACGCGGCAAGTTTCATCAATATTTGATGACTCTCGATCTTTCCTCTTGGCACGAACGAATGACATATTTTCTAGGTCGCTACTACGAGTTAGATATCCAAAAATTCATGATCGAAGCCGTAAAACCGGGCGATAGTTTTATCGATGTCGGAGCTAATTTAGGAATGATTACTCTGATGGCAGCACGGTGTGTTACTCCGACAGGGACTGTACATTCCTTTGAACCAAATCCTTTTGTTTTTAAGCGATTGCAGGCGAATGTGAGTAACAATGAATTGCAGCAAGTTACCCTGCACAATTGCGGTCTTGCCGAACGACAAAGCGAACTAACACTAACTGTAGTCAATGAAGAGTTGGGGATGGGAACTTTTACAAAAATCCCTCAACAATATGAGTCGCTAATTTCCAACCAGTATCAACTAACCGTGTATCGCGGAGATGACATTTTGCCTGAAGAATTACCAGGCATCACTTTTATTAAAATTGACGTAGAAGGGTTTGAACCCCTGGTAATTCGAGGGTTCGATCGCACAATTCAACGCCTGCATCCAGTAATCCTGACAGAGGTAGTACCGGAACATCTAGAAAGGGGCGGTTTCAGTGTCAAAGAACTTTGCGAAATTATGCAAAATTACGGCTATCAACCTTTTAATATCTCTACCAAACGTTCTGGGTTGCGACATCACCTCCAATTAACTAAGCTTACAGATAATCAGATGACAGAAAATGTGTTGTGGCTGCATCCAGAAAATAATCTTTCTTCACGCCTTGAAAAGTATTTTAAAGAATCCTGAAATGGTTTAAAACCAGTTGATTTGCGCTTTAATTTAGGGGAGGAAACGACTTTTTAACTATTTATGGAACATAAGGTTTGACATCAATAGTCTCTCAACCCATAATTAAAAAAATAAATCAAAACGCTATTCTTCTGTATCTCTGCAGCTTTATCGCTTCTGAGATTCAGTTTTTTGACAACAATTTATAGCATAGAATCACTCAAAATTCTAGCCCCAAAAAACTGCTTTCTTTTCTTCCTTAGCACGCTTCAGTAACGCGACTTTCATCGGTTCCGTAAAATAGGTATTCGTGAAGCAAGCAGAGATTAAATTCTACCAGTCCAAACACAGCCCTATATAAAACCGTGAATCGAGTTTCTCCCGCAATAGTTATCTTAGGTCAAAACAGCCTGCCGATCGCCCAAACCATCTCCGCAGTCTTCCCAGGTTCCCAGATTTACGGTTTAGTCGATCGCACATCCGACACAGACATCAACTTTAGCAACTTCGGCGAAACACTGCGGGAATTGTTCGCAACCCAAACCCCAATCATCGCCATCTGCGCCGCCGGAATCATCATCCGCACCCTCGCCCCGCTGCTGTCAGACAAACGCGCCGAACCGCCAGTTTTAGCCGTCGCCGAAGACGGAAGCGCCGTAGTACCGCTGCTGGGCGGTTTGCACGGCGTAAATGACTTGGCGAGAGAGATTGCAGCCGCCCTCGGCGTGCAGCCTGCAATTACAACAACGGGAGATATTCGGTTTCGCACCGCCTTGCTAAGTCCTCCCCAAGGCTATTATTTGGCGAATCCAGACGATGCGAAAACTTTTATTTCAAATTTGCTCGCCGGGGCGAAAGTACGCCTAGAAGGCGCTGCAAGCTGGCTTTCCGAGAGCAATTTGCCGTTAGCGCAGCCCGCCCCTACGGGGGCTACGCCAACGGAGAGGAGCGCCCCCGACGCAAAATTGACTATCCGCGTCACCGAAAAAGCAGTTTTGCCAACACCAGATTGTTTGGTTTACCATCCGCAAATTGCGGCAGTTGCACTCACACAGCTATCGAATATGCAGCCAGAAATAGCCCTGTCTTGCGTGCGGGAATTACTGGCAAAAACAAATTTAGCGGCCGCTGCAATTGCTGGATTTTTTGCCTTAAAAGATGAGATGGGAAATCCGGCATTAGAAGCAGTTTCAGCATATTTTCAAGTTCCCGTCCGTTTTTTCAATCGATCGGAACTTGTCAAATTAAACTCAATAGAATTCAGCGAAAATCAGGCGGCACAAATTGCGCTGACAGCAGCCGGTGCAAACAGTCAGTTAATCGAATGCGATCGCACTTTAGCCCTGAATTGCGCGATCGCCCTGGCTGCAGAACCGATTGATGCAAGCGCGATCGGCATTAGTCGCGGCAAACTGGCGATCGTCGGTACCGGGCCCGGAGGCGCGCCCTGGATGTCGCCGGAAGTTAAGCAAATTTTGCGCGAAGCCACCGATTGGGTGGGTTACAAGTTCTATCTCGACTTAGCCGGAACCCTGCGAGAAGGACAAAAGCGGCACGATTCTGACAATCGCGAAGAGATCGATCGCGCCCGTTTTGCCCTAGATTTAGCAGCATCGGGCAAATCTGTCGCCGTGGTTTCGTCGGGAGATCCGGGGATTTTTGCGATGGCTGCGGCGGTGTTTGAGGCGATCGACTTTGATACCAAACCCGAATGGGAAGGCATCGACATCCGGGTAGCACCGGGAATTTCTGCGATGCAGGCGGCCGCTGCTGCGATCGGAGCACCCCTCGGACACGATTTTTGTGCGATTTCGCTTTCGGATATTCTCAAGCCTTGGGAGGTCATAGAACAGCGAATCTCTGCCACCGCCAAAGCGGATTTAGTTGTGGCATTTTACAATCCGATCTCAACAAAGCGGATTTGGCAATTGGGAAGGGCGATCGAGATTTTGTTGCAAACTCGCGATCCTAAAACCCCGGTTGTATTGGGGCGAAACCTCGGCAGGCCAGGCCAATCCGTGCGCGTTTGCACCCTCGGCGAATTCCAGCCGGAAGATGCGGATATGAGAACTTTAGTCATTGTTGGTTCGAGTCAAACTCGGATTATTCCCCGCAAATATGGAGGAGATGTTTGGGTGTACACGCCGCGCAGGTACGATTTAAGTTCGCACTCAGGACTTCAGCCCGATCTTTAAGGACTGGCTTTTGTGACTGCGAACTTAATTAATTAGTATTGGAGACATGGGCGATCGGAAATCGGGTTTGATGGACGAAAATTATCTGTTTTGACACAAATATCAGGTAAAAAACCCGGTTTCTTCGGTCTTAATGCGTCTAGGAGTGTTAATCTCCGGTTAATTCTGCCTCTTGTTCGATCTCAGGGTGTTTACTGAGATTGGCGATCGCCTTTGATGTCAGAAATTCTCCGTACTTAGGGCGATCGGCTGTCTGAAGCCGAGTTTCTCTGTCAGAGATCGATCGAATTTAGAGCTCTACTCAACCGCAGTCAAGATTTCAGCTTCATTTTTCGATATCTCTAATTTACGTTTCAATCAATAATGTTTTAATTTACACAAATAAAATTAAGGGCGATCGATATCTGCTACATTTCTTAATCCTGCGACAATTTTACCGTAAAAAAAAATAAATTGTTCACCATGATAGCTCATCTATTCCCGTAGATATACCGAGAAAAGATTTTTTTGGATAACATATGCTTAATCAAAAATTAAACAAACGGTTAAGAAAACATGAAATTCCAAATTTCTCTAACCCCTGGGACTATCACCCAATTTTTGCTTCGAGTTGTGACCTGTCTGGTTGTAATATCTTTCTTAAGTGAGATGGCCGCGTACTTCTTGCCTGGTGTCCGGTCTGAAAACTACTTCGTCAAGGTATTCAGCGTTAATTCCGAGCGAAACATTCCAACCGCATACTCAACTTTGGCATTGCTGTTTTGTTCTTTCTTGCTGGGTACGATCGCCTATATAAAAAATTTGGATAGTTGTCGCTACAAGAATCACTGGAAAGCTTTATCATTCATATTTTTATATATATCTATAGACGAAGCCGGTCAATTGCACGAAAAATTGGTACAACCGATGCGAACCATGCTAAATGCCACAGGAATTCTTTACTTTACTTGGGTTGTGCCGGTGGGCATTCTAGTAGTGATATTTCTCTTATCCTACATTAAGTTTCTGTTCCACCTTCCTGTTCATACACGAAAATTGTTTGTTGCAGCAACTGTTATTTATATTGGAGGAGCGCTAGGGATGGAATTGGTAGGAGCATACCAAGCTTCTGTAGCGGGAGAAGATAATATACCTTACAAGATAATAGTGACGGTTGAAGAGTCATTAGAAATGCTGGGCATCGTAGTATTTATCCACGCATTGACTTCGTATATCAAGACATATTTAGGCGGGTTAAGTTGGAATATTTACATACCAGGAAAACAAACACAGGTTACAGAACATGAAAATATCGGCATACCCGCCCTCAGCGAACCAGCCAACACAAATATCTCAAGATAAATCACTTACAACCGGGTTTGATGAAGGACAAAAATACTGCATTCTGGTCTTGAATCACAATAAAAAACCCGGTTTTTTTAGTATTAGTTTGTCTGGGAATGGAGGTTCTGCAATCTTCGGCGCACCAAACGAGTAATTAGAAGTGGAACAGCTTAGTTCACAGATGCCATCCTCACCTTTACCAAGAATTCACTAAGAGCAACCTTTGCATCAGGATTTGACGGCAAATGACTTGTCAAACTTGCCTCTTCTAATACATTGATTAGCCGATCGCGCTCCTGGTGATAAAATGCAATATCTGTATCTTCCAGCACCGACTTTTCCGCCCCAGCCAGCTTGCGAGCAATCAAATCGGGAATATACGACAACTGGAACTTGTCGTTAAGTTTAACCAAATTCGCCTCAACTTCCCCCGTTTGCATCAAATGAATCCCAGCCAGCAACACGCGGTAAACGTACAGCAGCGGCTTAACTCGACGCGGGCTTTGTTTCTCAAACAATCTCCATTGAGTCTGAGCAAAACCGAGATAGTGGTGGCTGTGGTGCTTGGTAATGCAGTTCGAGGCGAGTTCTTTTAACTCCTGATGTTCCTCGCTACTATAAACTATGAGCGGCGAATACAGTTGTTCCAATACGTAGCCGTTGCGCTTCAACAGCAACTCAAGAAACTTTTTAATATCGTGAGTGACTAAATCGAGTTCCATTTTCTCCCGAACTTCCGAAACTTCGATTGTTTCTTCTCCCGAAATCAGTCCAATTACTTTCGGTAGCGGCAAGATATGTACTCCCCGCAAGTCGAAATCAGAATCTGCCGAAGGAAAACCGTATAAGTGCGATCCGCTGACAGTCGCAAACAGCAATGGGTAAGGTCGAACTGAGATAATTTTGGCTAGATTAGAGATATATTCGATCATTTTTCCAACATTTTATTAATGCTAATTTCAATTCCGGTTAAACAATCGCAAATAGCTGTAGTGGCGGGTTTTACCAACCATATATGTCTCAAATTAACGATCGCGTAAACCCGCCCCTTTTAGCCGATCGCACTTCTACGAGATTTAATCAAAAACTGATTGGCTTTCTCGTAATTAGGACGTTCTGGTAAGGAAGTTTCTGCAAAAGCGCGATCGAACTCTGCGTGCAAGCTCAACCGCCAGCGATTCACCTCATCCCAGGATATTTCTTGATTGCGGATTGATAGCAATTGCGATCGAAAATCCTGCACCCGCACCGGCACAAACCCTTCCTTCAGCACCGTAATTCCCGACAGCAACAACCGAATCAAGTGCATCGCGTGCTTCGATCGCACTTCTCCTGTATTCCGCAAGTCTTGCTCCATTTTTTTAAATTGAGACAAAACGTAGCTATTGTAAGTTTGATAAATTAATTGAGACAGAAAGATTTCCCGAATTTCTAGCAATTCTTGTGCTACAGGAGAAACGGTTTCTACTAAAGGCGTGTACAAACATTCTAGCACATTGGGATTAGCTTTTAGTGCCAAAACTAGAAACTTTTGCAGTTCCCAATAGCATTCCTGATTTTCCTTGTTTTCCAATTGTTCTGGAATGCCGTAAAGCGACCAATGAAGAATTGCCGGCGGCTGGTAAATCCCGCGCCTGTCTGTATCGGATTGCTCGTTATCCAAACCGTAGGCTCTGGAACCAACAATGCAGCGGTAAATTACAGAATCATAGAGGTTATATTCTGCGAGAAAATCTCCTCCAGACTCTAATCCTTCACTTTGAAACTGTTTGCGGATGCTGAATTCGTGTCGCCGCAGACTAACTTGTGTTGCGTCTGGGAGTTTGACTAAATAGGCGTGGGAATTGTCTGTAGGCGATTTGACAATGACACCTACTGCGCCTTGTTTCCAAGATTTGTCTCCACCGGGGTTTTTGACCTCAATTTTGGTGACAATTTGGGTTCCGGCGGGCACGATTAGGTTGAAATTTTGGGAAAGATTGGGATTTGTCACGAGGAAACCTCCTGCGGAGACACGAGCTACATTCTTATTGTAGTATATTTGTAGTGGAAAATGGGTGTTTTGGGCGATCGATCGTTTTGGCGTAGGTTAAATGCTGTTTCAGTAAGTCTTGCATCTACTTCTAACAGCAAAAAAAGTAGTAAATAAATATTACTTACTTAATTTAAACTTTTGTGCTGATATTTCTACAACAAAGGTACTTCGATGGTAGCAGTAATTCCCGCATAGTGCCTCATAATTATCTCAGGAGTATTACCCACCCATTTTGCTATTTGTACAACATTGATGCCAGCTTCTAGACATTGTGTAACGAATGTGTGCCTAGTATGGTACTGGCTCCTATATTCACTAACTAGACCTTCTTTGACCAACTTTGTTACAACCCCATCCACTTTATTTCCATGCCTGTTTTTATATCCCTTCCAAGCTCTGCTTAGGAAATTGTGATCGTCAATTTCTTTACCTTCGGGACTGGGGAATACTAAAGATTCTGGATCGCCACTTTCTGGCTTAATTAATTTTAGAAAGTTTTGTAATTGAGCATTACAAGGGAAAATCCTTGGTTTGCCAGTCTTAGTACCTTTTCTATTTCCTCTAACATAAGATTCACAAAAACAGATGTGGTGGCAGTCAGCATCTATATGTTTCCATTTTAGCCCTATAGCTTCCGAAGTCCTGCATCCTGTAAAAAAAAGAAATTTAACAAAAGAGGCATAATGGCTATAGTAGCGATCTGTCTCAAAAGCTTTTATGATGGCATCTTTTTCAGCCTTAGAAAAAGGTTTTATGTCCTCTAATTGTTTAGGTTGTGTTTTGATATTCTTGGCCATACCTAAAAAAGGGTTGTTAGAAATATGACCATACTCAACACCCCAATCACAACAAGCTGTGATATTATTTAAATATTTTTTAGCCGTATCGGGATTAAAATTATCAATCAAATAATCTCTTATTTCTACAGCATCTTCAAGAGATTGTTTTGGTAGCTTTTTAACATGAGAACTTATGGCACTGTAAGCATTTTTAAGAGTGCTAACTGCAACTGTCGGAGTTTTATAAACTACATACATTTCCCACAACTTTGATAGAGTTATTGCTGGCTTTGGCTTAATTGCTTCTACAACAGTCAGATATGTCTGATTTCTGTATTTACCATTGGTAGCTTTCTGTGTAGTGTTCATAGCTTAATCCTGACTATGGCTTTGGAGCAATCATAGTCATTTCGTAGTTAATAGTCAATGTAAAGCCAAAAATCTTGGCTAAATCCCCCTAACTTTTGATATATATAGATTTAATAAGATGGGCGATACAGGATTTGAACCTGTGACATCTACCGTGTGAAGGTAGCGCGCTACCACTGTGCCAATCGCCCGTAGATAATTACGATACCATACCAAGTCCAAATGTGCAACTAAATTTTTCCAAAAAATTCAGCCGCTTGTTTCCCAGTTAAACTCGACACAATGCCCAGAACACAGGCATTTGTCGAGTCTGGCATCAATCAACCTGCCACCAACCCGCCGCAGGGCCGACGAACCGCACCACAATCCACCAACCCACCAACAGACTAATCCCGATCCAGCTTCCGCGAGATGTCCACCTCACAAAATCTTCGCTTTGGGTTTTCGTGATTGGCAGCCACGAAACGATGCGCTCTTCTTTACCGAATTCGTCGCCGATCGAATCTTTACGACGCTTAGCTTCACCCATAATTTTTGTCTGCTAAATCAGATTTCAATTGTATAACCAACCAAATTATACGCCAACAGGTCATCTCAGGCCTGCGTCAGCCAAGTCGTATCCAAATAATTAATCCTCGCAAACGGACTCAGCGCCGCTAAAACCTGCTGCCCGTAACTGCGGTGAATCACCCTGCTGTCAAAAATCGCCACAACCCCCTGACGTTCTCGCACCGGCGCGATCGCCCGTTGCAACTCATTCAGCGCCGCCGGCAGCAAATACAACCGAAACCAATCTAGACGCCGCTCCTTATAATAAGCCACACGCGCCGCCACCAAAGGATTCTCCAAGGTAGGTAGTGGCAAAGTGGCGATCGCCAGCAAGTGAGGCGCGCTCAACTCCCCCTGATGTTCCCGCCAAAACTCCCACCCACTCACCAAAATCCCATTCTCCCCCACATCAGTTTTTTCTACCTGCACCCGAGAACCGAACTCAGAAGCCAAAATCGCCGCCAGCCGAGCCCTCAGCGGTACATCACCAACAATCAGCACAGTTAAACCCGCCACCGACACACTCATCAACAGCAAAGTCCGAATTTCTTGAATTAAAACACCCTGAAATTCCGGCGTATTCGGCAGCGGCAGCCAGTTGGGAATGTACAGTTGAATTAATTCGTTTTGTCGATCGGGCGAAAACTTCACACTCGTCAACTCTGGCAATCCCATCATTTGCCGGAAGATCGGAGCCTTCGGTTCCACATCCACCGCACAGCCAATCAACACCACAGGCACTGCAGACCAGATTTGGCCCAAAACCTCCGCCACCTGCACCGGCGCGCAGTAGAGAGAAAATGACCCGCTCGATCGATGAATTTGCGCCCACCGCAGTTGGCCGTTAGTTTGCCAGCAATGCCAAAAATTGCTCCAAGCAGCCGGAATCAGCCCGTTAAGCTCGATCCTTCCTAGCAGCCCCTCCAAAATATTTTGCTCTGCAGTTTCCAGCAAATAGCACTCGTCAGGCTTAGCTGGATGCAGAAACACAGCCCGCGTTAGCAGTACCCGCACTTGGAGGATTTCATCCGCCAGCATTGGCTCAGATTGCATTAAATCATTCCAGTCAGGAGGTTGCAAACCCGCAGTCAACTGCTGGCGCGTCCAAACTTCCAAATCATCCACACCGTCGATAATTGTCGGAATATTGCCGCGAAGTTCCGAATTTTCCGCCAAGCTATCCGCCAGCCAAGACTGCGGATCTATGAGCGTCAGCCCTTGGAAATCGGCATTATGGGAATAAATCTCGATCGGCTTCTCTGTTTGCAGCCACTCTTGCAAGCGAGGAATTTCCACCCGCTGCAAATGTTCCAGCAGCGGTGTCGGCGCAACTAAAATCACCGGATCGGGCCACATCAAAACCGGCATCAAATAACTGACTCGATACCGCTGTCGGTAAGCTCCTGCGGGCAGCCCCGTTTGAATTAGAGCGCTGCGCCCCAAGCGCAAAGCCCGCGCCACGAGACGCGCCATCGTTAAATGGTGGGGCCAGTGCGGCTCGGAGTGCGATCGCAAGAAGTGGAGCAGCGAGTTGTGGACTTCTACCTCAATCAATCGATGTCACAGTTGATATTGCTCAATCAACATAATCAAAACTTGCCAGAAAATCAACTACTTTTTGACGATCGGGCACACTGAATTTATTCTCCTGATTTTTTCCACCTCGCCCACCAAAATTCGGGTGAGACTGCACGGTCAAACTTTCCTGCCCAGAACTAATTAAAATAGTTTGGGTAGGCGATTGAAAAAACTTAGTCTCCCGAGCTAAATTTAGTGTTATTTGCAGCATTTCCTTCGCTTCACTTAAATTATCTATCGCTGCATTCAATCCTTTATACAACTGCACAATTCGGTTTTTATTTAAATTTTGACTTGCGATATTTTTGCTAACAGCCACAATATTTTTCTGAGTTTCTAAAGCATCATTAAAAGGTAAAATTGCTAAAAAAGCGACTGGCAATAAATGTTCGTCGCTCTCAAATCTAAAAGTTATATTTGTCCGGCGGTAGCCTACTTCAATATTCGGAGGAAAGCTCATTGCCCGGTAATGCCGAGCTATTTCACTATACGCTGTTGCTAAAGTGATGTTTGCTGAGTAATCTAAAACTGCATCAACCACAATTCGCACTAATCCCGGCGTATGATTTAAAAATTTTCTCGCTTCAGACGGCGAATTAAATTGTTGAATCGCAGATCGATCGCCAGCAGAGCTGATATCAACCCACTCGCAACTAATATTATCGGCGATGATGCCAAATCTGGGAACCGAATAGAGTTTAGCCCCAGTTAAAATTGCCCCCGTCAAATCTGCCCCCACCCAATCTGCGTTAATCAAATTAGTTTCTGTCAAATCTGCGTGAACCAAATGAGCATTGGCTAAATTAGTATTTCTTAAATCCGCTCCGTTGAGGTTAGCTCCGTTGAATTTAGTATCGATCAGATCTGCGCCGTTAAGGTTGGCTCCGCTCAAATCGGCCCATTTGAGGTTAGCTCCGCTCAAATTGGCACCGCTGAGATTCACCCCCTGCAAACAAGCTTGTCTCAGATCCGCATCGATTAAATTCACGCCATTAAGTTCTGCTTTTGTCAAATCCGCACCGTGCAAGTTAGCTCCTTGAAAGTTAGCCGATGAAGCCGAAGCACCTCTGAGATTTGCACCGGAAAGATTAGCACCGCACAGGTTAGCTTCTATCAGTTTTACCTCTCTTAAATCGGCTTCCGTCAGATTAGCACGACTGAAGTTAGTTTGGCTGAGTTGGCAGCGGACTAATTCGCCTCTAATCAGCGATGCTCCGATTAATTGAGCCGCAGTTAAATCGGCTCTCACTAAGTTGGCTACGTTGAGATTAGCCCCGTTTAAGATTGCCCGCGAGAGATTGGTGCTGCTGAGTCTAGCCACATTTAGGTTAGCTTCGGTCAAGTCAGCATCGCTCAAGTTAGCGCCGCTGATGTTGGTGATAAATAAGCTAGCCCGCCTTAAAATTGATTGGCTGAGGTTGATGCGGCTGAGATTAGCTTCATTCAGATTGATTCCTGTGAAATCTCTGTCGCCTTCTGTGTATCTTTTGACGAGTTCAAATCGTTTGAGAAGTTCTTCAGCTCCCATTTTTTAACCTGAATGAAATGCCGATCGGCTAACTTATTTGGGGCGTAAATCTAAATTATTTCCACTTAATTTATATAGCAAACCCAAGGTTATTACATTTTTAATTGCTGAAATTATTGACGACAATTGCATTTACATTTTTCTTGAGTCCTTCTTCCTTCTTCCGACGAACTTACATCCGTTACATCCCGTACATTGCTCGTTGCCGAACTTCCTTTTTCCTTCTTCCTTCCTTCTTCCTTCCTTCGGCTATATTTACTCGCCGAGCTGATAAAAGCTTTTGACAAACTCAATCACCGTATTTAGGGGAGGGGTTGTGAATCTTTGAGCTTTAATTGCAGGACTGATCGAGGTTTTGGTGACTCCAGGCAAATTTGCCAAGTTTCTGCCAAAGTCTGGGTGATAGTGAACCATCAAACTTTCGGCGATGGAGTTAGCGAGTATGGTTTGGGTAGGCGATTGGAAAAAACTCGACATCAATTCGCGTTCGAGGCGAATCGGCTGAATTTTTAATTCCCCTATTTTTCTGATTGTTTTGGTCAGCATTACGTTCAATTGGACTACTAGATTTGCGACTCTGACTCCCTGGTTATTGCCATTTTGGGGTTGAATCATTTTGATCAAAGTAATGAGATTTTTTTGAGTAAATGCCGCGTCGCTAAAGGGAATAATGGCAACGAAAGCTGTGGAAAACAATTGCTCGTCCCGCTCTATTCTAAACGAAATGATTGTCCGCCTCGAGTTAACTTCTATGCTGGGAGGATGGCTCAAACCCGAGTATTGACGAGCAATTTGGCGGTAGGCAGCCGCGAGGGCAAAGTTAGCATCGGGGTCTAGGGGTCGATCGACAATAATTTGAACTGTCGGCGGTGTAGCATTAAAAAACCGTTGAGATTCTTGTGAGGTAAACCGCTGGATGTGGCTGCGATCGCCGTTGGGACTGAGGTCAACCCAATCGCAGGTAATATCATCTGCTTTCAGATCAAACCTCGACACCCCATAAATTTTTGCCCCCGTCAGCGCCGCCCCGGTCAAATCTGCGCCCACCCAATCAGCGTGAATCAAATTCGCTTGAGTCAAATCCGCGTGTACCAGAGTAGAGTTCAACAGATTGACATTGCTCAAATTTGCCCCGTACAAGTTAGCCCCGCTCAATCTCGCTTCATCGAGGTCAGCGCCGGTCAAGTTAGCCCCGCTGAGGTCGGCCCACCGCAGATTAGCGCCTCGCAAGTCAGCGCCGCTGAGGTTGGCTTGAGACAGATTAGCTTGTCTGAGTTCTGAATTACAGAGGTTTACTCCTCGTAAGTCCGCCCTGCTGAGGTCGGCTCTGTGCAAGTTAGCCCGTTCCAAGTTGGCCGCTGTCAAACAAGCACCTCTGAGGTGAGCCCCGCTGAGGTCAGTTTGCTCTAGATTGGCTTCTCTGAGGGTTGCTTCTCTCAAATCTGCTTCGCTGAGGTTCGCACCGCTCAAGTTTGCACCGCTGAGGTCGGCTCTGATCAATTCGGCTCTGATCAGTGTAGCTTCGACGAGTTGGGCTTCGCTGAGGTCGGCTCGAATCAGGTTAGCTACGTTGAGAATAGCGCCACTGAGGTTGGCTTTGTTGAGATTAGCACCGCTGAGTCTAGCAACATTGAGTTTGGCTTTTCTCATGTTGGCGTTTGACAGATTGGTGCCGCTCATGTTGGTTAGGCTCAAGATTGCCTCGCTGAAATTAGCCCCAGCTAGATCGATTCTGCTGAGATTTGCCTCGCACAGGAGGATGGCAGTAAAGTCTCTTTCTCCTGCTGCATATTTGGCTATGAGTTCTTCGGCGTCCATGCTGTTCACTTTCCCTGATGTGTTAGCTAGAACAAAGCTTTGTTGTGCCAACCTTTAAATAGAATAAGCATTTTTTGTAACTTGATGCAATATGCTTAGACATCTATATTGTGGAAGCCTTTTATAAAATCCAAAATGCTGCTGATATTAGCTTGACCCAATTTTGTATTTTCGGTTAATTTGGCGGTGGTTGCATTGTTCGGAGCGTATTTTTTTTTGAGCTGGCGCTTGCCGAAGGCTGGGTGATGATATACGCTAATTTTTTGATCGCTGGAATTAATTAAAATCATCTGTGTAGGAATTTGAAAAAAATTGATGCTTTCGCCAATTTTTGGAAAAGAACTTGAAATTTTAATTTGGTCTACTTTGCTGATAGCTTGGTTGAGATCTTTGCTGGATAATTGGACGTGTTTGGATTCTTTAACGTTAAGTTTGCCTGCGTCGTGGGATTGAATCATTTTCATCAAAGCTATCAGGTTTTTTTGAGTTGTGGCGGCGTCGTTAAAAGGAATGATGGCAACGTAAGCGGTGGCAAATAATTTATCATCGCTGTCCATTTTAAAGGCGAGTACGGTGCGCCTGGAGCTGACTTCGATGGTGGGTGGCTGACTTAAACTCGGGTATTGTTGGGCAATTTGGTAATAAGTTGCAGCTAGGGCAAAATGAGCGCCTTGGTCTAGGGGCGAGTCAATTACAATCCGAACTGTGGGTAAGGTTTCGTGAAAAAATTCGTTGGTTCCTCCCGAATTTAACCAATAAATTTGGCTGTGGTCGCCGTTGGGGCTTAGATCTACCCATTTGCAGGTCATGCCTTCGGTTTTGATACCCAGCCGCGAAGCTGCGTGGAGTTTGGCTCCGGTTAAGGTGGCTCCGGTTAAGTCGGCTCCAATCCAGTCGGCGCGGATCAGATAGGCGTTTGACAGGTCGGCGTGAACTAAACTTGCATTGAGTAAGTTGGCGTGGCAGAGGTCGGCTCTGCTGAGGTCGGCTCCGCTCAATTTGGCTTCGCTCAAATCTGCCCAGCGCAGGTTGCAGCCACTGAGGATGGCCCAGCGCAAATTGACTCCGCTGAGGTCGGCTCCGCTGAGTATGGCTTGAGTGAGATTGGCTTGTCGGAGTTCCGTCCCTCGCAAGTCGGCGCTGCTGAGGTCGGCTCGACTGAGGTCGGCACCTTGCAGGTTGGCTTGTTCGAGGTTGGCTTCTGTCAAGTACGCGCCGCTTAGGTGAGCGCCTCGGAGGTTGGCTCCGCTGAGGTTGGCTCCTCGCAGGGTGGCTTCGGTGAGGGTGGCTCCGCTGAGGTTGGCTCCGCTGAGGTTGGCTCCGCTGAGTTCGGCTCGAATTAGCTCGGCTCTGATCAGTTTGGCTCCTGTGAGGTTGGCTCTTTTGAGGTCAACTCGCACTAGGTAAGCGACGTTGAGGTCGGCGTCGGTGAGGTTTGCACCGCCGAGATGGGCGCCGCTGAGTCTGGCGATGTTGAGTTTGGCACCGGTCAGGTCGGTTTTGCTGAGGTTGGCTCCGCTGAGGTTTGCTACACTCAGATTCGCACCCTTGAGGTTGGCTCCGCTCAAGTTGACGCCGCTGAGGTTGGCCTCAGTTAGGTTGATTCCGGCAAAGTTTCTTTCTCCGGCGGCATATTTTTTTAGGAGTTCCTCGACTGTCATGGGGGCGGCACCGTATCATTTATCCCCATTTTATTGCTATGAATATCGGTATTGTAGGACTTGGTTTAATTGGTGGCTCGATCGCTCTGGATTTGCGATCGCGCGGGTTTGATGTTTTTGGGGTTTCGAGTCGCCAGCAGACTTGCGATCACGCGCAAGAAAGCGGTGTTGTCTCTGAAGCCAGCATACACCTGTCTCTGATGGCAAGAGCCGATTTGGTTTTTATTTGCACGCCGTTAGGAGCGATCGAATCGATCGTCCGAGAGTTGGTGCCCTATCTTTCCCGTGATACTATTCTAACCGATGTCGGTTCCGTAAAAACACCCATAGTACAAGCTGTGTCCTCTATGTGGCCGAATTTTGTGGGGGGACATCCGATGGCGGGGACTGCACAAAACGGCATTGAGGCGGCGGTAAGGGATTTGTTTGTGGGGCGGCCTTATGTGGTGACTCCGACTGCGGTGACTCCGGCGCTGGCGGTGGATAAGGTTGAGGAAATTGCGCGGTTGTTGGGTGCTAAAGTTTACCGATGTGAGCCGGAAGAACACGATCGAGCTGTGGCTTGGATTTCTCATTTGCCGCTGATGGCTAGCGCGACTCTGGTTGCTGCCTGCGCTGTTGAGGGCGATCGGGATATTGTTAATTTAGCCCAACATTTGGCGAGTTCGGGTTTTCGGGACACGAGTCGCGTAGGGGGCGGCAACCCGGAGTTGGGAGTGATGGTGGCGAAATACAATCGAGAGGAATTGCTGCGATCGCTCTCTATTTACCGCGACAGTCTTGACGAGTTTATCAACGATATCGCATCCGAAAATTGGCAAGCTCTCGAACATAAGCTAAAGCATACTCAAAAAGCCAGAAATAATTATAACTTGTGAGCCAAAAATTGCTTAAAACTGCTCCCATCTCGATTATGATTTGTGGACGCCTCTATATTGAGTTTTAATGTACACCTATTCTCGACTCAAGCGGGTTTTACTGGGTGAATCTTTGCCCACTAGCGCATCTGTTCACGAACGTCTGAGCAACGCTACAGGACTTGCTGTTCTTGCTTCCGATGCACTGTCGTCTGTTGCCTACGCTACTCAAGAAACTTTGCTGGTACTCTTACTAGCGGGGAGCAGTAGTTTGAGTTGGTCGTTACCTATTTCGGGCATTATTGTTTTACTACTGGCGATCGTGGCGCTGTCTTACCGACAGACGATTAAAGCTTATCCAAAGGGCGGCGGCGCTTACATTGTAGCGCGAGAAAATTTGGGTACTTATCCGGGTTTGATCGCAGCAGCTTCCCTAATGATTGACTACATACTCACAGTTACGGTGAGTATTTCTGCTGGTGTGGCAGCCTTGACTTCAGCGGTTCCCTCGCTGCTGCCCTATACGGTGGAAATATGCTTAGTTTGTATTGTCTTAATCATGTTTGCCAATCTCAGGGGCTTGCGGGAATCTGGCAAAATATTTATGGTTCCCACCTATGCGTTTATCGCGGGTATTTTTGTCTTGATTGGCTGCGGTTTATTCCAACAGGCAACAGGTCATGTTTTGCCGGCATTAGAAAATATTCCAGCTAAAGAACCTTTGGGATTGTTTCTGATCGCGCGCGCCTTTGCTGCTGGCTGTACGGCGCTGACTGGAGTTGAAGCGATATCGGACGGTGTGTTGGCTTTTAAACCTCCTGAATGGAAGAATGCGCGCCTAACTTTAACTTATTTGGGCGTAATTCTGGGGGTAATGTTTTTAGGAATTAGTTACTTGGCTCATATTTATCAAGTGATTCCTCAAGAAAATGAAACGCTGCTTTCTTTGTTGGGAAAAGATATTTTTGGAGTAGGCATATTTTATTACTATTTGCAGATTGCAACTCTGTTAATTTTGCTGTTGGCGGCGAATACGAGTTATGCGGATTTTCCGCGACTGTGTTATTTTTTGGCGCGGGACGGGTTTTTGCCTAGGCAGTTGTCGCTGTTGGGCGATCGGCTGGTTTATTCTAATGGCATTAATCTGCTCAGCTTCTGCGCGGCTTTGTTAATTATCATCTTCCAAGGCGATACCACTGCAATAATTCCGCTGTATGCGGTTGGAGTTTTTACTTCTTTTACTCTGTCTCAATCGGGAATGGTAATTCACTGGTTTAAGGAGCGAGGTAAAGGTTGGCAAGCTAGTGCTGTGATGAACGGTATTGGTGCAGTGGCAACCACGGGAGTTTTGGCTGTAATTGTCGCTACCAAATTCCTTTTGGGAGCTTGGGTTGTGGTAGTAACTATTCCGATCGTAGTCAGCCTATTTTTAGCTATTAACCGACACTATCGCTATGTAGCCGCTCGCTTAAGCATTCAGGGAATCGCACCTAAATCCTATCTTCGGAGACCTAAAGTTAAGGAGGTGAAACATCCGGCAGTGGTGCTAGTCGGACAGTTGCACCGGGGAACTTTGGATGCGCTGGATTACGCTCGTTTAATTGCTGATGAGGTTGTGGCGGTTCACGTAGATATTGGTTTGACAGACATAGCAAAATTGCAAGCGGCTTGGCAAGATTTGCAGTCTGACATTCCTTTGGAAATTCTGGAATCGCCTTACCGTTCTGTTGGTGAGCCTTTAACTCACTTTTTGGCTTTGTTTGAAGAGCGGCGGCCGGGAGTGTTTTTAACGCTGATTATTCCGGCGTTTGTGACGCGAAATTGGTGGGAGGGACTGCTGCACAATCAAACTGCTTTCTTTTTGAAGGCGGCTTTGCGGGCTAAAAAAAGTCTGGTGGTGACGACGGTGAGGTATTTTCTTTAAGCGATAGTTAGTTAAAGATTTGCCATTTTACGCTCGTTAAACAAATGTATGGCTGCTGGGTAAGATTTGGAGAGAAGGTTTATTTAAGCTATCGCGAATTTCAATGGTATCTTTCAATCTTTGTGGCAAAAGCATCAAATCCTTTCCCCTTCTCCCCATCTGCCATAACAGGCCATTTAAGTGCTATAAATATGGGAATATTTTCCGCATCTCAAAAGGTAGAGCCAAATTTCATGCTCGTTCCATTTGATATAGACAAATTAGAGTTTAATTAAAATCCGGTTCTCAGACACCTTGATTAATTTTAATAACCGAAATAAATCGCTTTGTGACAAGTTACAGCATATTCCAAGTTCGTGAAGTACACTTTTCAGCTATATTGTGTGGTACATATTATGTAGGGTGGGTCCCTGCCGGCGCAGGTTCAATGAAACTTGCAGATTGTTGATGATGGCGACGCACCTTACTTACTACAAGATGGTGTGTACCACATATACATGGAATATGGTGTATGTGTCCAGCTTTACTGAAAATAGAGTCTCGAAGCCCCCCGATTTTAAAAAAAATAAATTTTCTGATAAATTACACTTGTCTAAATATCAGTAAGTTATAATGAACCTGTGCAAATAATATGAGCAGGAAAAAAATAAATCATGAGCGAACTCGTTAGTAAGCTAAGCCAAGTTTCAATGGTGTCAGCAAATTTTGGCAATCGGTTAGCCTATAAAAAAATTCTGCTGGATTGGTTTGATTTTTTAGGTGGCAAGCCCGGCGAAGTTGTTGTTGTTGACGGCGGCAGCGATAGCGACACTCAAAAACTTTATTGGGAACTGTATCAAGATGGTTTGATTGATAAGCTGCAAATCATTCCCCCGCACCATAAAGATAATGACAAGGAGAGGTGTTTTATTCAGGAGTATACAGCCGGAGTAATTGCTAGCAATCCTTATATATTGTGGTTCAAAATTGATACGTTACCTTACAGAGAAGGTCACGAACGTTGGTTGGAGGAAGCGATCGACGATCTCGATCGAGATAACGTTTTTGCAGTGGGCGGTGCTTTTAATAGAAGCTATCCACATTTCGAGGCTAAGTCTGGATGGTACTTCAGTCAAGCCTGTACTATCAATTTTTCTTTGATGAAGCGCAGTACGTTCGTCGCAGTTATGCAAGAATTTGCGGGAGAGTATATTGCTTCGGGGTTTCAGGGAGAACATGAATTTAGCAGGTTTTTGCTTGAAATAGCATTTAGCGCATATATGGATCGCCACAAGGTTTATACTTTATGTAAAATAGAAGACCCAACTTGGACGATATTTCATACAAATGCTCAAGACGAATATTTGCAGGAAGTGCGTAAGAAATATTTGGAGCGCCAAGATATTGAAAGTTTTATGAACCCATGCCTTTCTAAGGACATAAGTCAATTCCTTTATTATGGAAAGCCACCGATCAAAAGTGGAAGTTTGAAGAAAATGCAAATGATTTTAGGAGAAACAAAAGCTGGGAGTTATTGGCGGGAGTTTAAAAAACATTTTTATCCGTCAACAAACGATTAAAAATGCTAGCCAGCTCACTTGAATTTAAAGTTTAATTGGACAGGAATTACGCTGCATGAGTCAATAAAAAAACCGAACACTCAGAACCCCGCAACACGTAAAAGTTGTCGGGGATCTAACAGAAAAGCGTTTTAGGTTAGCTTGACATATCAAAAATGATGTGTCAGGATTGTAGTAATTAGAAAAGTTGCCTTTCAACCTTTCTCCAAAAAGATTGCGGCTGCTGAACCAAAGTCTTTTACTAACTACAACATCTCTTCAATTTGTGGGGGTTGCATAGCAACCCGCAACAGACTATTTATGCAGCAGCCAAAAAACTTGAACCGGCTTTTGCGAGCTTTGTCTCGGCAAGGTCTGGATGTTAGTTACAGCAACAAAGTCTACTCTATTTCTCTCAAGAGTTCCCTGGAAAAATACTGGCAGGATGCTAGTGCTACAACAGCAGAAGTTTTGCTCCCAGAAGATTTTCCTGTGGAAGCAAAGGCGCTCAAACAGTTGGCAAATTTGGCGAATGTTCGACACCCTCAAGGTGGTTGCGTTTGTCGCGCCTGCGCTACTCCAGATTTCCATCCGGGGGATGCGGGAGTGGCAATTGGCTCGATCGTCCAAACAGCAGGAATGGTGATTCCGGCGGCTGTCGGTTCCGATATCAACTGTGGGATGCGGTTGCACGTTGCGGATTTGTCGATCAAACAATTCCTCAGTCAGCGCGATCGATTTGTAGAATTGCTCAAAGGCGATTATTTCTTCGGTACTCGCGATGTCAGCATGACTGCAAAAACTGCTCGCGCGATGTTCCAACACGGGATTCCCGGATGGCTGGATGCTTTGCGGGACAAGCTAACCGGCAGCGCGGCCAATTCGGATTTCGAGCAGTTGGCGACAGAGTGCGATCGCACTTTCCTCGGCGGTTCCATGAATGGCGATGTCAAATGGGCTCCCGCAGAATTAGTCCCAAATGACGGCTTAGTCAGGGATGGCGGGTTAGCTACCATCGGTGGCGGCAATCACTTTGTCGAAATTCAAGTGGTTGAGGAAGTTGTGGACAAGGCTACGGCTTATACTTGGGGACTTCGATCGGGACAAATCGCTTTCATGATTCACTCCGGTTCGCGGAATGTCGGCAAATACATCGGCGGAATGTGGCGCGATCGAGCTTGCGAAGCCTGGCCAAAAACCCTAAAATATCCTGAATCCGGGCTTTTTCCGCTGTCTGTCGCAGCAAATCCCGAACTTGTGAGTAGCTACCTGCAAGCGGAAGCAACAGCCGCTAACTACGGTTTTATCAACCGTTTGCTGCTAGCAGAATTTCTGCGGTTGCGTTTGCGGCAAGTTTTCGGCGATGTCGAAGCTCCCTTAGTATACGATGTGCCTCACAATATTACCTTAGCTGAAGGTGCCGGCTGGGTAACGCGCAAAGGCGCTTGTCCCGCACATTCCGGCCAGCCTGTAATTGTACCGGGTTCGATGGGTGCGCCGTCTTATTTGCTAATTGGTTTGGGAAACGATCGATTTTTGCGATCGGCATCTCACGGTGCAGGAAGGGCGCGATCGCGCTTCGATATGAGTCGCAAAGGTGCTGACAAAACTGACTCCGCTTTGGGATTAACCGGCGTAGATTGCATTACCGGGCGCGAAGAACGCAGAATCGAAGAAGCACCGGCCGCTTACAAGCCAATTCAACCAGTAATTGACGCTCAAGTTGAGGCGCAAATAGTTGGTGTAGTCGCTAAAATGAAGCCCGTGTTAACATTTAAAGCGTAGCCTGGGGCTATTTTTCCATTCTCAATAACTGTGTCTAAAGCAGGCTAAAAGCCCGTTCTCAAAGACAATTTTTTAGTTGTGGAACGGGCATCTTGCCGAGTCGGAACAGGCTAAAAGCCCGTTCTCAAAGACAATTTCTTAGTTGTGGAACGGGCATCTTGCCCGTTTCTCAAACTGTGAGAATAAGTGAAAATCTAAAAATTACCCAATTACCCCCAATCCTCAATTGTCACCAGATCAATCAAAACCTGTCCATCCTCTGAAGCGGCTGCTGAAGTACGGCCGCCGCTACCGCCTGAAAACTTGGCTGGCAAGTATTTGCTCGCTGCTGAATAAATTCTTTGATTTAGCGCCGCCAGCATTAATCGGTATTGCCGTTGATGTAGTGGTGAAACAACAAGATTCTATTCTGGCCAAGTGGGGCATCAAAGATGTTTTTTGGCAACTGGCAATTATTACTATTTTGAGTTTAATTGTTTGGACGCTGGAATCTATTTTTGAATATGCTTACGATTATTTGTGGCGCAATTTAGCTCAGGATATCGAACACGATTTGCGTCTGGAAGCTTACAGCCATTTGCAAGAATTAGAATTAGCTTATTTTGAAGAACGCAGTACGGGCGGTTTGATTTCTATTCTCAACGATGATATCAATCAACTCGAACGTTTTTTGGACGACGGCGCTAATGAGGTGATTCAGGTAATTACAACCGTTGTCGTAATCGGCGCGGCTTTTTTTGCTGCGTCTCCTGGTGTTGCTGGGCTGTCAATGCTGCCGATACCTTTTATTATTTGGGGTTCGATAGCCTTTCAAAATCGCCTCGCTCCTCTCTATGCTGACGTGCGGGAAAAGGTGAGTTTTCTAAACGGGCAACTGTCGAATAATTTGATGGGAATTACTACTATTAAAAGTTTTACTTCCGAAGATTACGAAACTCAGCGCATCGAAACACAAAGCCAAGCTTACCGCCAAAGCAATCAACGGGCGATCGCACTTTCGGCTGCTTTTATTCCGCTGATTCGGGTGGTGATTTTCTTGGGGTTTATTGCAACGCTGTTTCTGGGTGGTTTGCAGGTTGTGGCGGGCCAGTTGTCTGTGGGAACTTACAGCGTTTTAGTGTTTTTAACCCAGCGTTTGCTGTGGCCGCTGACTCGCCTGGGAGATACTCTGGATCAATACCAGCGGGCAATGGCTTCTACTAATCGGGTGATGAATTTGTTGGATACGCCCATCGCCATTCGCACGGGCGATATTCGGTTGCCGGTTAGTTCGATTAAGGGCGACATAGAATTTAAAAATGTCACCTTTTCTTACAATCAAAGAAAGCCGATTTTGCAGTATTTTTCCCTGACTCTGCCGGCGGGTAAAACTACTGCGATTGTTGGCGCGACTGGTTCGGGAAAAAGTACGCTGGTGAAATTGATTTTGAGGCTGTACGAGGTACAGTACGGTCAGATTTATCTCGACGGTATAGAATTAAATAACCTGAATTTAAAAGATTTGCGGAGAGCGATCGGATTGGTGAGTCAAGATGTGTTTTTGTTTCACGGTACGGTGGCAGAAAATATTGCTTATGGGACTTTTGAAACCAGCGAGCGAGAGATAGTAAATGCTGCTAAAATTGCGGAAGCTCACGAGTTTATCGCGCAATTGCCGGAGGGTTACAAAACTATTGTAGGGGAACGCGGTCAAAAATTGTCGGGGGGACAGCGGCAGCGCATTGCTATTGCGAGGGCTGTTTTGAAAAATCCGCCGATTTTGATTCTTGATGAAGCTACTTCAGCGGTGGATAACGAGACTGAGGCGGCAATTCAGCGATCGCTCGAACGAATTACCAAGAATCGCACTACAATTGCGATCGCCCACCGTCTTTCTACTGTCCGCAATGCCGATTGCATTTGTGTCATGGAAGAGGGGCTAGTGGTAGAATCGGGGCAGCACGAACAACTTATCGAACACGATGGAGTTTATGCGTCGCTCTGGCGCGTGCAATCTGGTATAAGATAGAAACGCAGCGGTTTTGGGCATTGGGCATTTGTCATTGGGCATTGGTCATTGGTAATTAGTTATTCACACTCTTCTAATAACAAATAACCAATAGCAAATAACCAATAACAAATAACCAATAACAAATAACCGTAAGATATTAGTTTCTACAAGCAAAAAGAGAAAATGTTTTTATTTGATAGCCCTGAGTCCAAACCCAATCCCAATAGCTGGCGCAGCAAGTTGGATACATTTGTCAAAGATAACAAACAAGAATTGGCGGCTTTGGCCTGGGGGCTATTTTTGGAGAGGGGCGAGGAAAGTGAGGATGTTTTAGGAATTGATGTTGTAGAAAAGCCGCGTTTCGTATATTTTAAAAAAGATGCGATCGAGGAATTGAACCGCCAAGTCAAAAATCACATTCAGGAAATTTTAGGAATTTTAAAAGCTCACAAACCTGAAAAAGAAGTGACAATTGTGGCGATCGGCGAAGGTGAAATAAAGCTAATTTTATTTGAACCTAAGCCTGAACCTCCTGTTTGTTTTGAGGAAGCTGCGACGGATGTCGATACATTGTTGGCTAAGCTGGAACAGCAGATGCTTGAATATATGAAATAGGAGTTATATCAAATCCGGTGGCATCGGAATTGATATTACCTACAGTCAAGAGACGAAGTCCTGCGGTTTCCCGAAAATTAATCGGGCGATGGTTACATCTCTCACCGAGGAAGATTGATGATTGTGGGCTAGGGAAACGGCATTGCCGTGTCCTCTGTTGCCGTATTGTCGATTGTTATATCCGATCGCACTCTGAGGGCAATTTTATCCCGCAGTCTCTTTCAATCCCTGGGTGATCTCAACTTAGTATCAGCAACAGGGTTTCTAGCCTGTTCGACAAAAAGCAAACCCAGACTTATTATCAAGAATCAAAATAACCAAGAATCAAAATAACCAACAGGCGGCGAATCGTCATGCAAAATTTCAGCTTTATCTAAATTAGGTATAATTTCAGCTAATTCTGAACCTACTCTAATATCAAGCCCCCTATCGATTAAGGAAAATGAAAAATCATACCCATCTTGCAAATATTTTGCTCTGGAAACAATCTCGTCTTTCTCTAAACTAGGGCTGTTACTCCCAATTAAAACGCTATTAATATCCTTCCAAGGAGACACGCACACCTGAGAAAACACGCTTTGAAAAGTCTTCACCTTTTCGGCATAAAACTCATCTCTTTGCAGCAGATTTACCAGCACAACTCCCTCCCCAGACAAGCGTTTTTCGCAGAGTTTATAAAATTCTTTGGTAGCCAGCCTGTGCGGAGAGTAGCCGTTGCCACAAAACACGTCGGTCATGATGATATCGTACTGAATATCTGAACTTTGTTGCTCTAGATACTCTCTCCCGTCTTGAATTGCGACTGTCAGCCGATCGCCCAATTGTACCCCAAAGCACTGGGTAGCGGCTTCGATCGCGATCGGATCGACATCGGCACATTCAATGACAGTTGCCGGTAAATAGTGGTGCAAAACTAAGGGAATTCTGCCGCCGCCAAATCCAGCAATGTAGATTCTTTGAGGTTGGTTTTTCCAGATTAAACCTAACAGCATCGCCTGAGTATATTCTGAAACTAAATGCAGGGGATTGTTGAGATCGAGAACCGATTGCAGTAAATCTGTATGCAAATTTACTTTTTCAACTAAAGAGAGTTTGACTAGAGATTTATCTTTTCTAACTGCGACATAGTGAGGACCAGAATCTTTGCAAAAAATAACGCCGTCAGGCTGTTCTTGCAGCCCTGCAAATCGCTCGTATATGGCAGATAAATTCATAATCTGCCATTTTTTGTGTGTCTCAATCATTTATTTTATACTCGATATCTAAACTTTTTATTCCCCCCAGATAACCTTAAAAAGCAGGGAGCAAGAGTGTCAAAATCACCATTTTTAAGGAGGAATAAATCTTAAAATTCCCCTTTTTTCATGGGGATGTGAGAGGGATATAGACTTGGGTAACAGCGAGATTTTTCAAAGGTTGCAGGCGATTGTTGAGACTTAAGGTAACACCCGCAGTCTGACTCTTCTTTCAATCCCTAGCGGTATTATTCTGCCTGCTTGTACGCCACCAACTCCAAACCCGAAATCGAAAAATCCACTCTTTCCCAATCTTGCTTGTCTCCTTCCAAATTTTCAAAGGCTGCGGAGGTGAGCAAAATCTCTCCCCGTTGGGCTAAATCCTCTCCCAGCTTCGATGCCAGATTAAATTCGGAACCGTACATATCCTCTCCTTCCAGCATCAAAACATCGCCGTGGCCAATCCCAATGCAGAGGTAAATATCCATTTCCGCTGGCAGAGTCGTGTTGAGGGCAGTCGTTTGTTTCAGAGAGTCGATCGCAGCTTCCACAGCAGATTTTACATTCGGAAACACAGCAAAAATATTGTCTGCTTCCTCCTTAACGATAGTGCCTCCGCATTCGGCAATTATCGGTTTGACAATTGCCTGCATCCGGTGAATCATTGCCAGAAAATGAATAATTCCGTAGCGGACTGTCGTTCGCGAAAATCCCGACATATCGATTACTAAAATTGTGTGAGTTTGGCAAAAAGTGGCATTAATTTCCGCATCAATTTCTGAGGCTTTTTCGGGACGTTCGTTTCTTTGTTGCAGCAACTTTTGCAAGTTAGTACGGTTATTTGTTTTCATTTTAGTTTAGTTTAATTAAATTTCCAATCGTGACACTGTTCTTGAGGGCGACCAGCGGGATGCACCGCACAATTGATACCGTCCTTACCGTAATAATAATTGCAGACTTTGCAAGGTTGAATATGCTCTAATTTTTTAATCAAAATTGCCCGGATTGTCTGAACTCGATTTCGATATTTGTTGGCATTCGAGTGACTCGGTTCAATTGCCAAAGCTTGCTCAAAAGCTGCCAAGCTGGAATCGTACAATTTAATAATTTGGGGGCTGTATTTTGTCCAAGCATCGGCGTGGCTTTGATAAAGTTCGATCGTACTTAGGTTTAAAATTCCGTATTCCGTCCAAGCGTCTGCTGAAGCTCGATCGAACTTAATATGGGCATTGAGCAAAACTTTTTTAATTGTTGCCACAAGTTCCCTAGGCTGCCAAGGTTTGCTAACATAGGCCTCCGCGCGATCGATCGCCCTGGAAAATAAAGCTAACTGCTGTCCTTTCCCCGTTAAAAATATTACTGGTATATTCCGAGTTTCGGGATTAGCTTTAATTAAACGGCAAACGCCGTAGCCGTCCATGCGAGGCATCACGATATCTAATAATACTAAATCCGGGTAATTTCGCTCAACTCGATCCAGTGCTTCCACACCGTCAGATGCTTGAATTACATTCAATCCGCTGCATCTCAACTGATGCGAAATGCACTCCCGCTGGCTGCGGGAATCTTCCACCACTAAAACTGTACTCATCACTCCACACCTGGTTTCTGAGGTAAACTTGTTCGCTGCTTCGAGTTGTCCTTGCTGAAATTATTTTACCCGCATTGGATAAATTTGTTATCACTGGCGATCTAAATTTACTCAAATTGCAACAAATCTTAAACTGGGAAGCAGAGGTGATACTTATCAGAAAATGCTGGTTTAGGATTACTATATCTACCAACTACAACGAATAATTTTAGTAAAAAACCAGGCATCGCAGTTGCGGCTAGGCTGGTACAATAGAATGTACAAGATCAGCAAATTCAACCGCTACTCGAAATCATGTCCGCAAATACCGCGCTACCCGCAGCCCTAGCTAAAATCGTCCAGCGCTTTCAGCGACACTCCGATCCGAAACAGCGCTACGAACAACTGCTGTGGTATGCAAAGCGACTCCCAGCATTTAACGAAAGCGATAAACTCCCAGAAAACAAAGTTTCGGGTTGCGTATCGCAAGTTTATATTACCGCAAATTTGACCGACGGAAAAGTTTTGTATCAAGGCGATTCTGACGCTCAGTTAGTCAAAGGATTAGTTGGCTTGCTTGTGGAAGGTTTGAGCGGATTAACGCCTGCTGAAATAGTTAGCATCACCCCAGATTTTATTCAAGATACGGGATTGAATGTGAGCCTGACACCTTCCCGCGCTAACGGATTTTATAACATCTTTCAAATGATGAAAAATAAAGCAGTGGCTTGCGAATTGAGCGCGCAAGCAGAAGCAAACTAACCGGAAAAACAGCCATGATTCAGACTGCAGATTTAACCAAATCTAATTCTAGCAACTATCCCGCGACTGTTCAGAAATATCTCTGGAACTGGAAAGAAACACAGATTGATGTTATTTACGAAACCAGAGGAGAAGGAAAACCCGTATTGTTGCTGCCGGCTTTCAGTACGGTTTCAACGCGGGAAGAAATGCGTCCTTTAGCAGAGTTGTTAGCTCCCAATTTTCAAGTTGTGAGTGTAGATTGGCCTGGTTTCGGCGAATCTTCGCGGCCGCGCACCGACTACGAACCGCAATTATACCATCAGTTTTTGAAGGATTTTGTAGAGTCAGTTTTTAAAACTCCTGTGGCTGTAGTTGCGGCCGGTCACGCTGCGGGTTATGCGATGCAATTAGCGCAATCAAAGCCGAATGTTTGGTCAAAGATTGTGTTAGCTGCACCGACTTGGCGCGGGCCTTTGCCGACAATGAGCAAACAGCAAAGGGGTTGGCACGGAATGGTGAGAGAATTAGTACGATCGCCCTTAATCGGTCAATTCCTGTACAAATTGAACACTGCGCCGTCATTCCTGAGTTTGATGTACCGCCGCCACGTCTACGCCGATGACGCCAAAGTCACAGCGGATTTCATTCAAAATAAGCGGAAAGTCACTCAACAAGCAGGCGCGAGATTTGGTTCGGCGGCTTTTGTGACTGGTGGTTTAGATCCGGCAAAAACGCGGGAAGAATTTGTCGCCAACTTCCAAGGATTGACAGTACCGGTGATGGTTGTAGTTGCGGAAAAAGCGCCGCCCAAATCTAAGGCGGAAATGGAAGTATTAGCTCAATTACCGGGAGTGGAATCGCGAGTTATTCCGGGAACTTTGGGTTTGCATGAAGAGTTTGCAGAAGATTTGGCAAATGCGGTTAAGTCTTTTATTTAAGAGGTAATGAACCGCAGAGGACGCTGAGGGCGCAGAGGAGAGAAGCAAAGAGGGGATGAATGCAGGCTGTTTTTTTTACGTTAGTTTTAATTTTTTGCTATTGGTTTTGTCTGCCAGTTTATGCTGTCGGACAGTTGCAGCCGATGGACTCACAAAAAAGTATCATTGAAGGTGCGATCGACTTTCACATCCATTCGTCTCCTGATGTGATTCCCCGCAGGTTGGATGATTTTGAGGTAGCTAAATTTGCCGCCAGCGCGCACATGAAAGCAGTTGTCTTAAAAAATCACTATGGCAGCACCGCAGCACGGGCAGTTCTAGTCAATAAAATTGTACCGCAAATCGAAGTTTTCGGGGGAATTGTTCTCAATCATTCCGTAGGCGGGATTAATCCCCAAGCTGTAGAAGCAATGCACCGCATCGGCGGCAAATACGGTAAAGTAGTGTGGCTGCCAACCGTTGATTCCAATCATCATTTAAAGGTTTTTCACAAATCGGGAATCGGGATTAAAGTAGCAGAAAACGGCAAACTTTTACCAGAAACAGCAGCGGTACTCAAGATAGTAGCTAGAGATAATTTAGTATTGGAAACCGGACACATTTCCTCAGCCGAAGTTATGGCAGTTGTCCGGCAAGCCAGACTTCTCAACATTAAAAACATCCTGATTACCCACGCAATGGCAGATGTACCCGGTTTGTCCCTAGAAAATATGCAAACAGCAGCCCAGATGGGAGCGTTTCTAGAATTAGCATTTGTCAACGATTTGATGGGAGAAAATGCCGCCGATGACGGACACAAAAACTGGCATCACGTTTCCATTAATCAGATGGTAGCAGCCATTAAACTCATCGGAGCCGAGCATTTTATTCTGAGCACAGATTTGGGAAGAAAACCCGATCCTTTACCTGCAGAAGGTTACAAATTATTTGTAGAAAAGTTGATGGATGAAGGCATTTCTCAACCTGAAATTGATTTAATGATGAAAAAAAATCCCGCTCGCTTGTTAGGGATTTAGAATTGTTAGCTGTTAGCTGTTGACTGTTAGCTGTTAGCTGTTGACTAAGGACTAAGGACTAAGGACTAAGGACTACCGCCAACTGCCAACTGCCAACTACCAACTGCCAACTGACTACTGCCTTCTTCTATTCTTGATTATTTTTACCGCGCACATATCCGTTATCTGCAATCCGCCAAGCACCGCCAGTATTACCCGTTAAATCGCAATCATCTACTGTAGCAATGCCATCTCTGTAAACTACAATCGCCTCACCTTCATTACTATTAATCCGACAGCGGCGCACGATCAATTTTCCTCCCAATCCGACACCGATTCCCAGACTGCCGTTATTATAAATATTGCAATCTTCCACCGTTGCTTTCCCATTATCCGAGATAAAAATCCCGTTCCATATTGCATCGTGAATTTGACAGCGGCGGATTACCGAACTCGCCTCGGAGCCACAAATTACCACCACAGAATAGTTGGCAGAAGTGATGTCGCTGTCTTCTAAAATTAACTCGCCTCTACGAATATCTACAGCATAATATTTCCCCGTGGCGATCAGTGTCAAACTTCGGACTAAAGCGCTGTCGGTTTGCATTTGAATGCAGTTTGAGTCGGTGCTTTCCACAGTGACGCTACCCGCTTCTGTGCTGCCGATAATTTCCACAGATTTGTCGATGATTAAACTTTCTCGATACAAACCGGGCTGTACGTAAATGCGCGTACCCGAAGCCGCATTTTTTACCGCTTCGCTAATAGTAGTATAATCGCCTTGACCTTTTTGGCAAACGACAAGGCCTTGACTTTTATCAACTATTGGTTGTGAGGCGGATTCTTCAATTTTGTCTGCTAATTCAGCCTTGGGAATTTCTCGATCGCCCTTTTCGACAATTGGCGATTGTAACTCCAAGCTTTCTTGATTGACTGTTCCTAACTGATGTTCTAACTCAGATTCTTGACGTTGCAATTGAGCTTGATTCTCGTTGGCTGTCTCGATTTGACTTTGAAGTTCTGAGACTTGAGCATCAAGTTGCGATCGTTCTCTGTTAGCAGTTTCTAACTGAGATTCCAATCGTGAGCGAATTTGAGTCACACTTTCTAACTGACTTTCTAACTCGGATATTTGAGATTGTAGTTGATTTTGATTTTGGTTGGCCGTGTCAATTTGAGTTTGAAATTCCAACTGTTGAGCTGCAATCTGAGATGCCAATTCTGAGCGAATTTGACTCGGGCTTTCTAACTGACTTTCTAACTGGGATATTTGAGACTGTAGTTGATTTTGGTTTTGCTTGGCTGTGTCAATTTCAGTTTGGAATTTCGACTGTTGAGCTGCAAGCTGTGATTCCAATGCTGAGCGAATTTGACTTACACTTTCTAACTGAGTTTCTAGCTTGGATATCTGAGATTGCTGTTGATTTTCGTTTTGGTTAGCTTGCTCGACTTGAGTTTGGAATTCCGACTGTTGAGCTGCAAGCTGTGATTCCAATTCTGAGCGAATTTGACTTGCGCTTTCTAACTGACTTTCTAACTCGGATATTTGAGATTGTAGTTGATTTTGATTTTGGTTTGCTTGCTCGACTTGAGTTTGAAATTCCGAGAGTTGAGCCGCAAGCTGCGATTCTAATTCTGAGCGAATTTGACTTGCGCTTTCTAACTGGGTTTCTAACTCGGATATTTGAGATTGTAGCTGATTTTGATTGTGGTTGGCTTGCTCGACTTGAGTTTGGAATTCCGACTGTTGAGCCGCAAGCTGCGATTCCAATTCTGAGCGAATTTGATTCGGGCTTTCTAACTGACTTTCTAACTGAGATATTTGAGATTGCAGTTGATTTTGGTTTTGGTTGGCTTGCGCGACTTGAGTTTGAAATTCCGAGAGTTGAGCCGCAAGCTGCGATTCTAATTCTAAGCGAATTTGATGGGCGCTTTCTAACTGGGTTTCTAACTCGGATATTTGAGATTGCAGTTGATTTTGGTTTTGGTTGGCTTGCTCGACTTGACTTTGGAACTCCGAGAGTTGAGCCGCAAGCTGTGATTCCAATCCTGAGCGAATTTGATGCGCGTTTTCTAACTGACTTTCTAACTCAGATATTTGAGATTGCAGTTGATTTTGATTTTGGTTTGCTGTGTCAATTTGACTTTGCAATTCCGAGAGTTGAGCCGCAAGCTGCGATCGCTCAGTGTTAGCAGTTTCTAATTGAGCTTGCAGTTCCGATAATTGAGACAGAAGTTGGGAGTTATCTCCCTCGCTGGGATTTACTTGAGCCTGCAATTCTGACAACTGCAAAAGCAGTTTTTCTCGCTCTCCAATAACTGTCTGTGATTGATTTTGTAGCTCAGATAATTGAGAGTTTAACTGCATTTTATCTCGATTGGCAGCTTCTAACTGTGTTTCCAACTCTAATAATTCAGCTTGAGGTTGTTCTGCTTGTTGGCGGGCGGTTTCCAATTGAGAATTGAGTATTTTCTGTTGTTGTTCTGCACTTTCCAATTGAGCTTGCAAATTCGACAGTTGAGAATGCAGTTGCTCCCGTTCTTGAATTGAGCGCTCGAACTTAATTTGAATTTCCGACAACTGGTACTGTAGCTGCAATTTACCTTGACTGGCTGTTTCTAACTGACTGCCAAATTCCGACAGCCGATCGCGAAATAGAGCACTCTCTGCATCCAGCGCCTCTCGCTCTGCTTGCATTTCCAGGATTTGAGCTACAAGTTGCGATCGCTCCAGAGTCGCAACTTCTAGCCGATTTTGAAGTTCCGCCAATTCCGGTAACTGCGACTGAGCTTGCCCTGCGCTTTCTAACTGAAACTGCAAATCAGCAATCAAAGCATCAACTTGCGATCGCTCCTGAGCAATTCCTGCCATAAACCCTTCCAGTTCCGACACCTGATTATTTAATAAATCCTGCTCGCTAGTGACACTTTCCAAGCGATTTTGCAACTGAGACAATTCAGAATTAAGCTGATTTTCCATCTCAGTCTTTTGGCGCAATTCCGAAGTTCTGGCATCCAACTGCGACGCTAACTTCGATATAGCCTCCTGCGAGCCGTGCATCCGCACCAAATTTCGTGAATTTCGCTTATTCAAAATTAGCCAGCAGACTAATGCCCCGCCTCCAAATCCTATTAATAAAAGTAATGCTTCCATTTGGTTTATCTAATCTATATAAATTGAATTGCCCTGATGCTTGCCCAAAAAATGGACATCCACAAATCGTGTTCTTGCTCAAAGCTATCACAACTTGCGCGCATTTTTTTTACTTGGCTCGGCAATTTATATTTATTTACATAAATGCAACAGGTAAGGTGTCTGTTGCATTGCTGTCAAGTCAACCCTAAAAACCTTTGTATTTCTCGTTGATACGCGCGTCTCGCTCCCCCTCCCATACCCCCATACTCCCCCGGATAGTCTGGGAGTAGGGGTTGACTTTGATATTTTCCGCTCCCCTTTTCGATGCGGGGGCACCGGGGGAGCGAATGCATAATCCTCCAACAGTAGATTGGCAATAAATTTGAATGCAACGGCGTACAATGCACGCCCTACAAGATGTTTTGTCAAAGTTCAATTAGCGAAGTAAATCCACAATATGAGGAATAATCGCGATATGTTGAGTCAACAAATAATCCAACCGATCCGCCAGCAAACTAAAAATTAAATCGTTATAACTCATCCCGTATTCCGCCAAGCCCAAAGTAACCAAACTTGTCACATTTTCGTCTGGATGTTTTAGATCCGGCTTCGGATTTGCTTCCAAAACATAAAGTGAACCCTCAGCATCACTCCTGACATCAATCCGCACCAAACTGTTCAAACTAAACTCCCAATATATTTGGCAAGCTAACTCAATTAACCTTTGTTTGAGTTCTGGTTCTTCCTCCCCCATCAACCGCCCGCGATCGGCCGTAATCGCCTTTTGATCCATAGAAGTAAAGATGCGTTCCTCCGGTTCAAAAACTCGTTCTACCGTGGAAAAGGCAAAGGGTTTTGGATTTTTGGTAAAACAGCCTTTAGCATGAGTTACATAACCACAAACCGCTACACAAAATTCTCTTCCTGGCAAATATTTTTCAATTAAAGCCGTATTATGAGTTTCTCGATGAACTTCTGAAACCGCCTGAGATAAACCCTCAATTTTGTCAATAAAATGAACCTGCAGCGAAGCCCGGCCGGATACTGGTTTAACAATAAAAGGCCCTCGATAATCACCGAAAACTATGGCAAAACGCTCGTGCAAATTAGGCTGAAAAATTCCTTGGGAAGGGTGCCAAGTCATAAACGGAGCAGTTTTTATTCCGACTGATTGCAGTTCCCGTTTAAAAGCGTGTTTGTTGTCTAAAGTAGAACTGTTTAAAGGATTGTGACCGACATAGGGCATTCCCAACATTTCTAACAAGGCGGGAGTGTGACAAACAGGATTGTAGCCCTGCACTCCGCCCGTATTTAGCCAGACTAAATGGATTTTTTGTTCTTTTAGTTGTGCGGGCAAGTTCATGTCATCAGGGATGACAAAGACGTGCTGAAAGCCGATTTCGGTTAATGCTCGGGCAATCTCGCGGGCGACGATTTCGTAGCTTTTCCAAGAACGGGGATTGTGCGTTTTGTAAATTACGGCTCCCTGGCGATCGCAGTTGCCGCCGAATACCACAGCAATCCGCAGTTTGGCAAACAGCTTTTCTAAGTATTGAGGGAGCAAACTCAATTCGTAATGCCAGGAATTTATACCGGTTGATGTTGCTACCATTTAAGTTTTTTCCTTTTTTGTTTTATTTGCGATCGGCATATTTGCTCGATTTGGCTAAATATATTCCAGCCAAAACTACAGAGAAAGCGAACCAATTAAACAAGCTCAAATTTTCCGAAAATAGCATCCAGGCAATAATCGCCGTAATTACTGGTTCTAGGAGCAGAAAAAGGGCGACAAATCCCGATGACAAAGTGCCGAGACTGTGGATGAGAAGTCCTTGGCCAAAAGCTTGACAAATCACGGCTAAGGCAATTACAGTCAGCCATCCCTCCCAAGAATAAGGGAAAATTCGATCGCCCTCCAGCAAAACCAAGGGCAAAATCAAGAGGCTACCAATCAAACAGCGCCACATCAATATAGTTGTCGCCGGGAACTTGGTTCGCAAATCTTCCGCAATCAGCAGATTTGCTGCATAAAACATTGCGGATAACAAAGCAGCTATGTCCCCGGTAAAATTGTCTCCCGCGATTTGTAAGTCGGTAGTGCCGATCGCAATTGCGCCTGACAAAGCCACTACCAATCCCAGCAAAAACCTGCTGTCAAAATGCCGTCCCAACAGCAGCCATCCCCCCAAAGTAGTAAATAAAGGAGTTAAGTTGCGAAGTACGGTAGAATTAGCGACATTAGTTTGAGTTAGCGACCAGGCCCAGAAACCGAGAGAAGCAGAAGAAACCACGCCGACGGCTGTTAATAACATCACATCCTTCAGAGTGTAGTTCGATCGCGCTTCAACTACATTCCCAGACATTCGGCGGCGCGCTTCCCCCGCCCCGTTCCAAATTCCAAATACCGCAGTTGCTATCCACAAGCGGTTAAAAACCGTAGCATTCGGACTGATTTCCCGTTCGCTCAACCGAATAAAAATGGCCGCCAGGGACACCGCCAGCAGCGCCACAGACAGCGAGACGATCGCCCAAATTTTACCTTGACTGTCGTCAGCTAATTCACCGTTGTTTAAATTGTCCGGGTTTCCAGAAACAATCGTTGTTTCTTCTGCTATTGACGCAGGTATTAACTGATTATTTGCCAAAATATTGTGCTGAATGTCAATATTTTCTTCGGCTAATTCCAATTTTTTTGACATTATTGAAAAGTCCCACCAAGGCTGAAAGTATAAATTAGAAGAATGCCAAAACCCGGTCAGGAATTACGCACTCCTTACTTAAGAAACCGGGTTTTTTGTTGGCATCAAGGGCTACAACCAAATTTTTGGCAAAAAACCCAGTTTCTGGCGACCCGTGCAGGACTATATTTTTGGTAGTTAACAGCAGCTTAGGTTGAAGGTTTAACAGAAAGTTTTGTCAAAGCTTCCTTGAGCGCCGGCGGCAATTGGCGGATAATCTTGCCCTTGTCCCGATCGACACCAACCAAAGTTACCTGCGCCGTCACGTATAATTCCTGCGTATCGGGCGATCGAATTTCGTAATCCCAAAGCAGCCGCACACCCTCACTCGCCGCCACCCGCGTTCTGACAGCCACCAATTGACCCATTTGCACAGAGCGGTGGTAGCGCAGCGAAAGCTCCACCACGGGCAATTCCAAACCCTGCGCCACCCACTCCGCATACTCAATACCGAGAGAGCGCAAACTTTCCACCCGCGCTTCCTCCATCCAAGCCAGATAAGTCCCGTGCCAAACCATACCCGAATAGTCAGTATGGTGAGGGTAGACTCGCACCAAATATTCAAACCAGCCCTCAGAGTCCATACCGGGTCGATTTTGAATAGCACCAGTCGGTGCGAGTTCTGGTTGAGTTCGATCGTTCTCTAACACGTTACAAATTGTTCCAAAACGCTACATTTCTACAAATCATAAAGCAAACTTCAGGCCTATGCTTGACATTGACCCCCTAGAGTACCAACGCTCTAGTGAGAGAGTCGCACAAGAAAACTCAACTGTTTTTACTGCAAAAAACAACCATGATAGAAAAAATTTTAGTAGCCGTCGCCGGTCGTGGCTTGTGCGAAGAGATGTTTAATATGTTGATGGACATCCCTTCCTTGCAACAAAGCTCTGTCACCGTATTGCACGTCGTGCCGCCCCAAGTGACATCCGACGGCATGGCCCAAAAGTTGGAAGAAGGAGGCAAGATTTTAGCACAAGCAGTCCAGTCCTTAAAAATCGATCCCAACAAAGTCAATCCCCGGTTGAAACAGGGAGACCCAAAAACCACAGTTTGCCAAGTCGCAGAAGAAGAACAATCCGACTTAGTGATTATGGGTTCTCGGGGATTGGGACGGCTGCAATCGATTTTGGAAAACTCAGTCAGCCAGTACGTTTTCCAGCTAACATCCAGACCGATGCTGTTGGTCAAAGACGACATCTACGTCAAAAAAATCCGGCGAGTCATGGTGGCCCTAGACCCATCTGAATCCGCCAAACAATCCTTAGAACTAGCCCTATCTTTTGTCAAAGAAGTCAGCGGCGGACAGATAATTTTAGTGCACGTCACCAAAGATTTGACTGGAAAATCCACCGAAGATGTAACAGCAAATGCTGAAAAAGACCCAGTATTAGCTTCCGCAGTAGCCCTCGCGAAACAACTGGGAGTTAGCTACCGCTGCGTGAGTGCCACAGGTAAGCCCGGGGAAGAAATTTGTCGGATTGCAGACGAAGTGAATGCCGATTTATTAGTAATCGGTTCCCCGGATCGGCGGCCCAATGTTGCCAAAAACTTTTTGGATCTCGATCGACTCCTAGGAAATTCCCTCTCGGACTACGTGAGAGTCTACGCCAACTGTCCCGTCTTGCTAGCCCGCACAGTCGTCGGCTAGACTCTCACCGCCAGCGGTGGGGTGCGGCGAGTGCGAGTAATTCTCGATCATCCGCTAGCAATCTCAAAACCTCAGCACCATTTATTCCCGGCGTGCGTCAGTTTTGAGATTGTGAAGAAAGTAGCTAAAATCTTCCTAGGAATGGCAAGCAAATCGTTTAAGCGATTTGCTTATTTTGCTTGTTAGCGACAAAAGTCTGGTAACCAGCAATTACTAAATTGTATTCCTAAGTAATATCGTTTCCGGCTGCATTGTCAGGTGATAACTTAGAGAGAAATTCATGAATGATTTTTATAAGTCACCACCTATCTCGGTGCAATTTTCAGTTGTTCGATTCACAGTCAACAGTCAACAGTCAACAGTCAACAGTCAACAGTCAACAGTCAACAGTTAACAGTCAACAGTCAACAGTCAACAGTTAACAGTTAACAGTTAACAGTTAACATCATGTATGAGTGCAACCGAAATTGATATAATTAGGGCTTGCTGGATAAGTGCAGAAAGGTTACACGGCGCGGTTATACGATCGCGCGATCGAGAGTTTAGTGCAAGA
>NZ_JAUBPN010000072.1:0-1665 GCF_036700745.1 Microcoleus sp. S36a_B3
GGGTTTGCTGAATAATCGATCGCAAACCAATCACAGGAGCGATCGATATATTCAAGCTTGGTTAATATAAGTTCTTCTGTATCGTTTTCATCCAGTTATAATTGGAGATTATCTTCAACCCAAAAACAGGTGTTCTTTTTCCAAATAGATATAAAAACACACAAAAAACCCGGCGCCACCAGGTAGAAAGATTCATTACCAAAAAAGTAATTGCAATAACTGTGCCAGATGTATTATCAAGTTTTGCCATTACTCGATTCAGACCGAATCTTCGTTTTCCTTGCCCAAATTTGCCCTCGATTGCATTTCTAATTCTTTCATCTTCTAAAGCTTGCTTCTTTTTTGCTTTACTGACGTTTGCTGGAGGTCTTCCTAAAGGAGGTCCACTGATTCTAATTCCTTTTTCTTTACACCATGCTCGGTTTTCCCGATTTCGGTAAATGCGATCTGCATGAACTGACTCTGGATAGTATCCCGTGAATCTATAATAAGCTTCTACTTGGGCTTTTAAGTAAAGAGATTCGTTAAAATTATCCCAGCTCATCCGGTCTAAAAATACATATCCTTCAAAACAACTGGCTGATAGTTTGGCTCCAAACTCTACGCTTTTCCCTGCTTTTCCCCTGACTATGGGACGGATGTGGGGTTGGCTCAAACTTACTATTCTATCCTCAATACTCTGTTTGTTATTTTCAAATAGCCAGAGCTGTTGGCGATAGACTTCTGTGAGGACTAGCAAGGTTTTATATTGCTTTTTGGTCAAAGCTTCTAGAGTCGCACCCGCATCAATTAGCTGTTCAATATGAGCTAAGTTTCTTTTGATGTATTGAAGTTGTTTTTTAATTGCCTGTCTTCTTTTATTGCGGGTGGGTCGTCTTTGTTTGGCTACTGCTAAGTAGTCTTTTCTTGCTAGATTACGGTAGGTTCTTGGTTTTTTATGGATTTTTTCTTTGATTTGTTTATACAGGATGTCTAGGATTTTTTCTGTATGAACTCTGGCTCTGTTTAATAGTCCTAAGTCGGTGGGATAGGTAATGTCGGCGGGAGCGCAGGTTGCATCTACGATTAGTTTACCGCGATTGGTTGACTCATTTTTGGCGTCCGAATCCTTTTTTTTTTCGGGTTGGATTGGGGTAATTTCCCGCATTTTTTCGACCATGCGTTCGTTCACTTTATTAATTAGGTTGGGACTAATTCTTTGGCGAAAGTGCACTAATAAAGATGGGTCAAATGGTAGTTCGTTGCTGTAGCTTGATTGACCGATGAAGTATTGCAGATAGGGGTTTTCGCGGATCTGTTCGACTGTTTCTCGATCGCTGATTCCCAGTTTTTCCTTAATAATTAATGCCCCCAATGCCATCCGAAATGATTTGGCTGGTGCCCCCTTTTCGGTGGGGAAGTTTTGGGCATATTCTGACTCAAATTCTGACCACGGGATTAGTTGAGCCATTTTTACCCAACGGTTGTCAACAGACAACCTTCCTCCGACGGGCAGTTCAAACTCGGATGAGGGGCTTGGGGCAAGCTCAGCTTTTCTGTACATGATCGCAGGTGGTGATGCACGGGTTTTGACCTATTTTACCTGTTTATCTTGCACTAAACTCTCGATCGCGCGATCGTATAACCGCGCCGTGTAACCTTTCTGCACTTATCCAGCAAGCCCTA
>NZ_JAUBPN010000017.1:0-122713 GCF_036700745.1 Microcoleus sp. S36a_B3
GATTTTTGGCTGGCATACACTATAACTAATGATTGCTTATTTTTTTATATTATACAATCTAGCTGCGTCTCAGCTTAACCATCTTGCCAATATTCTCTTCTAACTCTATTTTTTTGCGGATGGTGCTCTCATACAAATGTTTTGCACGACGGGCGACTTCTTCACAACTCAAAAGGATTGTTTGCACACATTTCCTCTTTTTTGTAATTCTTGCTCTTGTTATGGATATGATACTCACTTACTCGGTGCGTTAGCGAAGCCCGCCCCTACGGGGGCTGCGCCAACGAAGAGGATCGCCATTTTTGAAGACAGAACTCTTCGTAGAACAATAATGCTAGAAGCTAAAAGAGCGATCGTACTGAATAGCAGGCTAATATTGCAGATTTTCCTCCGCAATCCCAGCATCTTTGAGAAGACTTCTTAGGGTTCCAGTAGGTAAATCTCTATTGCTATGTACAGGAATAGAGAGAATAACTGCAACCTCCTCTTTTGCGTAGATATGATGGCTACCAGTGATTCTTTTTAGCTCCCAACCATATCCCTCAACGATTTTGCAGAGTGCTTTTCCAGAAACAGATTTCATAGAGATAACTCAATTAACTGTTTATCGGGTGCAAGCTCATTTTGTTGGCTAGCGACTTCAAGCCAACCCTGAACAGCATCTTCAAGCATCTCTAACAACTGTTCGTAACTCTCTCCCCATGTGTGACAACCTGGAAGTGCTGGAACTGAGCCACACCATACGCCATCTTCTTGCCAGATAATCGCTTTAATCTTCATGAGCAATCTCTAATAGCTATATATCCGATCGATATGGATATGATACCAGAAATCACTTACTAACACGCTCCATTACACCACCCAACGAAGCAGCCACATTGTAACCAATACGAATGCCAAAAAGTCGAGCATACGGATGCTTTGCCATCAGACTACGTGCGGCTTTTAGCCCAGTTTTATCAACTTCGTAGTCACCTGTTTCAATATCAATGATGACCATCTTGCCAATATTCTCTTCTAATTCAATTTTTGGGCGGATGGTGCTTTCATACAAATGTTTCGCACGACGAGCGACTTCTTCACGACTCAAAAGGATTGTTTGCATACATTCCCTCTTTTTTGTAACTTTTGATCCTGTTATGGATATGATAGCTCACTTACACTCCTACATAACGCTGACCGAGTAGGCACGAATTGCCCCATCTACTGTCGCAATAGTCAGACCATTCTCTAAAGCTTGACAGATAAGCATTCTGTCAAATGGATCGCGATGTAATGGTGGCAGTTTAGCCAGTTGAGCTACGCTACTTTCATCAAGAGAAAGACTGACAATTTGATGAAGATCGCGCTGTTTGGGTAAATATGTTTCGGGATGCTCCGGCAGAGGTAACTTACCCAACTGGTACTTGACAATTGCTTCCCAGACTGAAACTGCACTCAAATATACCTCATTATCTGGATCGCGAATTGCATCTCGAACATCTGTTGATAACTGGGCGTCACCACTGATGAACCATAAAAAGATGTGCGTATCTAGCAGAATCTTCATTTACCTTCAAATGCACTGAGGATATCTTCCGGCAAAGGAGCATCGAAATCATCTGGAACGGTAAACTCGCCTGCACACAAACCAAATGGTCGTAATTGCTTGCTGCTAGAAATCGGTCTTAGTTCGGCGATCGGCTTATCTGCAAGCAGGATAACAAAAGTTGCACCTGCTTCCACTTGACGCAGATACTTTGAAGGATCGCGCTGAATTTCGTCAACTGTCACGTTCAACATAAAAATTCCTCAGTATAAAGCTTAATCGAGAATACTCCGCCTCACTCAATTGTAGATGCTCGATACAGTCGGCCTACAACGGGCTTGTTATATCAAGTCCGAGCAATTGCATAATTTAATTGAATTCACAAGTTACTTGATTGCCAAGATTCAGCGTTTCCTGAACTTTTTCTTTCAGCTTATTGAAGTTCATAGAGCATTTTTTATTTCGATTAATTAACTTTATCTCTTCTGATTCGGTCGTTTTTTGACTAGCCATTGTATCACAGTGCAACCCAGCATATTTGGGTTTTGACTCAAAAGGTTGAATAGGAGATTTAAAGGTAAGTAGACTTTTGCACCTACTCTCAATATCATCCAATTGCTGGTAAAAAAATTGAACTTTTGACATTAACTCTCTACTACTTCCAGCAAGAAGTAAACGAGACGGGATATCTCCCCATACGCCGCGATTTTGACTAAAGCATGATTGCCATTTTTCCAATAAATCATATTGATTTTGATTAAGAAGTTCCTGAAGTAAGTTGCAGTCTTGCTGTATTTCAAAGCTCAAAAGACAATGAATAGATGCAACCTGCTCACTTATAGATTTCTCTTCATTGCTAAATATCGGTTCCCACTCAGAATAATACTTCTTGAGCAAATCACGATTATTGGGATCTGCCAAGTCATTGCATATATCTTCCCAAAACACTATATAGACAGCGAACTTATTTTCTGCTCCACGCTCTTGATTTAAAGACAGGACAAAATCTTGAAGCTTTGTATCTCTTGATGCCGTAGTTGCAATAATGTACTCACTGAGTGGATATGAAAAGCCTTCTGCTTTGACAATCTCTGCCTTGATTATTTCCTGGGTTAGCTTTTTATCCTTATATCGTTTACACTGAACACCTATATACTTGTCGGAACTGTTTTGCCGACCATAAATATCAATACCGTTTTGTTCCTGCCCACTTCTGCCATATCTCTGTGCATGATTCTCCTGCCATTTTCGTTTATAAATTTCCCATGTAATATCCTCAAACTCATCCCAAGATTTAGGTTTTGGTAAATCACTTGTGGAAGGTGTCGGCATGGCTGCTAATGTAATGTTTTTAACAGATACTCCACTAAGATAGCACAACCACCAAAGAATTCAGTTTCGATCGCCCCACCGAAAAACAAAATAGAAAACCCCCAAACCCGTTTTTAAATTAGGTTTGGGGGTTTTCTTCCTAAATCCAGTTTAAATCACAACTTGCTCGGCTCGATCGCCGGAGCGCGCAGAGCCACCGTTTTATCAGCAGCCTTAGCCACCAGAGACGGTACAGAAGCCCGCAACTTTGCAGTCAACTGTGAAGTAGTCGCATCGTAAACCTGAGTCAGCATCTTTGGATACAACCCAATGCCAATAATCGGCACTAACAGAGCCGCAATAATAAACACTTCTCGCGGTTCCGCATCCACCAATTCCTCGTGTTCCGACAATTCCTTATTCTCAGGGCCGTAGAAGATTTCCCGCAGCATTGACAGCAGATAAATCGGAGTCAAAATTACGCCGACAGCCGCTAGAAATACCACGCAAACCTTAAATACCGGATTGTAAGCATCGCTGGTTGCAAAACCCACAAACACCATCAATTCTGCTACAAAACCGCTCATTCCCGGCAAAGCCAAGGAAGCCATAGAACAAGCAGTCCACATCGCGAAAACCTTACGCATTTTCTTACCGACACCGCCCATTTCGTCGAGCATGAGGGTGTGGGTGCGATCGTAAGTGCAACCTACCATGAAGAACAAACTCGCCCCGATTAAACCGTGGGAAACCATTTGCAGCATTGCACCACTGGTTCCCAAATCGGTAAACGAAGCTATCCCAATCAGCACAAAGCCCATGTGCGAAATCGAAGAATAAGCAATTTTCCGCTTCAAGTTGCGCTGAGCAAAAGAAGTTAAGGCGGCGTAAACAATGTTAACTACACCCAAAATTACTAACAGCGGTGCGAAGGTAGCGTGAGCATCGGGGAGCATTCCCGCATTCATCCGCAATAAAGCGTAGCCGCCCATTTTTAGCAGAATTCCTGCTAGCAACATATGGGCGGGTGCGGTGGCTTCGCCGTGAGCGTCAGGGAGCCAAGTGTGGAGGGGAAAAATTGGCAGTTTGACGCCGTAGGCTATTAAGAAACCTGCGTACAGGAGCAATTCTATATTGGGGGCGAAGTCTTTAAGCGCGATCGCCCGCATATCGAAAGTCACGGTATCGCCATAAAACGCCATTGTCAGCGCGCCCACCAAAATAAACAGCGAACCGCCTGCGGTGTACAGGATAAACTTAGTTGCTGCGTAGAGGCGCTTCTTGCCGCCCCAGATGGACAAAATTAGGTAAATGGGGACTAATTCCAGTTCCCAAACTAGGAAAAACAGCAACATATCCTGTACGGCAAAAACTGCGATTTGTCCGCCGTACATGATCAGCATCAAAAAGTAAAAAAGCTTAGGTTTAAATGTGACCGGCCAAGCTGCTAAAGTAGCCAGCGTAGTAATAAAACCAGTCAGCAAAATCAACGGCATCGACAAACCGTCAGCACCCACCGACCAATTTAAATCGAGTTGCTGTACCCAAGTATAGCTTTCTACCAGTTGCAAATCTGGATTGCTGAAGTCGTAATGAGTGCAAAAAGCGTAAACAAGCAGAGCAAAATCGATCAAACCTACAATTAGTGCATACCAGCGCACCGTCTTGCCATCCTTGTCGGGAATCAAAGGAATCAGCAAGGACGCAGCAATGGGAAACAGAATTGTTGTTGTTAACCAGGGGAAATTAGCTGTATCCATTGCGTTTTAAAATTAGCCATCAACTATTAGGTTTAAACATATTTTAACCGTTTTCCTATAAATTTTATACTTTCTTTATACGAAACATTTGTTTTTGCTATATTTGCGACAATTTGTACGATCGCCAAAAATGAGTTTCATTCAAAATTTATTTCTATTGGCTAATTGTCAATTGTGAGTTACTGAGCTAATAGCATTTCTTAAAATATCTCTTGGTGGGGATACGGCAATCCCTCCGCTTCGCTTCGCCCAAGGCGTCTCAACAATCGCCTGAAAACCTTTGTATCTCTCGTCGATCTCCGAGGCCAGATCCCCCTAGCCCCCCTTAAAAAGGGGAGTAGGGGGTGGGACAAGAATCTGCTCAAAGTCCCCCTTCTTAAGGGGGATTTAGGGGGATCAGACTTCGGCAGTAAAGGAGAAAGACAAAAGGTTTCAGGCGATTGTTGAGACCAATAGGCATTGCCATTTCCCTACAGATTTAACTGACTCCAGAAACGATCGCAAAACCCAGAACTGCGACAAACACGATCAGGGCGTAAAATTGAGCGCGACCGCTTTCAAAGTATTTCAAACCTTCGCCTGTTACCAGAGTCAGAAACCCTGTCAAGTTGACAATACCATCGACAACTCGCAAATCCACTTCCATGACTTGTCGCGCTAAACGGCGGCTGCCTTTGACAAAGAGAACTTCGTTGATATCGTCGAGATACCACTTGTTGAGGGAGAACTCGTAAAGCGGTTTGATTTTTGCAGCTACCGCACTCGGGTCAATTTTCCGGCTCAAATACATCAGAGAAGCCAAAGTAATGCCAAGCAAAGCAATACCTACAGAGCTCCCGCCCATGATGAGGAATTCCGTCAAATCAAACTGAGCGGCGTGTTGCAAAACTTCTTCTAGAGATTCCCCCGGCGCGTGCACAAACTGCTCGAAATAATTAGCAAACGGCGTACCGACAAAACCGATAAATACTGAAGGTACAGCCAGCAACACCAACGGCAGAGCCATTGTCAGAGGAGATTCGTGAGGAAAATGGTCGTGTTCGCCGTGACTTTCGCCAGTCGGTGCCAATTCCTTAACATTCATCGCTCCGGGGCCGAAAACCAGATTAGGTTGTAGGAGTCGTTGCTTGATGGCGCTGTCATTGCCTCGGAATTCGCCCTCAAAGGTGCTGAAATACATCCGAAACATATAAAACGCGGTCATGCCCGCAGTCAGCCAACTCACAGCCCAGAGAGCTGGATTAGCGTGAAAAGCTTGGGCGAGGATTTCGTCTTTTGACCAAAAACCTGCAAAGGGCGGAATGCCGCAGATTGCTAAATTACCGATTAAAAAGCAAGAAGCGGTAATCGGCATATATTTACGCAAGCCCCCCATGACTCTCATGTCTTGAGCCAGAGCTGGGTTGTGGCCGACGACATTTTCCATGCCGTGAATGACTGAACCTGAGCACAGGAACAGCATTGCTTTGAAGTAAGCGTGGGTCATTAAGTGGAACAGTCCGGCACTGTAGGCGCCGACTCCCATTGCCATGACCATGTAGCCCAATTGGGAGATGGTGGAGTAGGCGAGGCCTTTTTTGATGTCATTTTGCGTAATTGCGATCGAAGCACCCATGAATGCTGTAAAACAGCCGGTGCAGGCGATCAAATTCATCACAGCCGGCAGCCCTTCAAACACTGGGTACATCCGAGCGATCAGGAATACGCCGGCGGCTACCATCGTGGCCGCGTGAATCAGGGCCGAAATCGGTGTGGGGCCTTCCATTGCGTCTGGGAGCCAGACGTGGAGGGGGAATTGAGCTGATTTGGCGGCTGGGCCCAAAAAGATCAAAACTCCGAAGATTGTCGCTAGAGTCGCCGAAAGGGCGCCGGATTCGACTAGAGAGTGGAGGCGTTCGCCCATCACCTCAAATTCAAAGCTGCCGGTTGCCCAGTAAATGCCGAGGATGCCTAGCAGCAAGCCGAAGTCGCCGACGCGGTTGGTGACGAAGGCTTTTTGGCAGGCGTCTGCTGCGGGTTTGCGATCGTACCAAAAGCCTACTAGCAGGTATGAACACATACCTACGAGTTCCCAGAAAATGTAAACCTGAATGATGTTCGGGCTGAGGACTAGACCTAACATTGAGGCGCTGAAGATGCTCAGGTAGGCGTAAAATCGCACGTACCCGTCATCGTGTGCCATGTACCCGTCGGTATAAATCATCACCAAAAAGGCGACCGTGGTGACGATCGCCAGCATTACCGCCGTCAGGGGGTCGATGATATAGCCCATTTTTAGCGAGAAGTCGCCAGCAGAGGCCCACTCAATATTGCGGGTGTAGGGTGCGTGGCCCTGTAGTTGACTCCACAGCAATGCGAAAGATAGTACCATTGACCCTCCCAGCGTGGAGACGATGAAGATCGCATTCGCTTGTCGGAGTTTGTTGGTTGCCTGGTTAAAGGTGATTAAGCCTAAACCTACTAGCATTGCGCCTGCCAGCGGCAGGACTGGAATCAGCCAAGCGTATAGATAAAGCAGTTCCATGACTGATAGGTTGTTTAAAGTTTCTACTAGATATTGCCAAAACTGTAAACAATTGTGACACACGCCTGCGCCACTGGGCAAAAATACTCGCTCCAATTTTTCAGTATTGCCGATCGACAATGCTGGAGAACTGCTTTGTTTTTTCCCGATCGATCTTGTTCGCTTTCAATCTATTCCTAAAGATAGATTGACAAATCAATACACTTTTGGAGCCGATCGACTCAAGAAACGGAGTTTTTATCGATATCAGGCGATATACGCCGTATTTTCGTAAAAAAACTCGGTTTCTGCCTCTACTGAGGTGTCGTCGGATGGCCGATCGAAATAAATGGGGAATTCCAAATACTTTCTACCGCGCGGGCCAAATGTCTGGGAATCCTTACCTGTTAACTGCTTGCTGCGGTTGCAGGCGTTGAGTTTGGGGAGAATTCACAGTGGCTAGCATCCAAGAATCGAGAGTGCGCCGCAGTTCCTCGCGTCCTTGATAATGTTCAAATCTAAATCGAACTTTTTCGCCCTCAAACAAAATCAGAGTCGGCAGACTTGTCAGCCGATAAGTGTTGGCTAACTTCAAACTTTGGTCGGCATTCACCCCTAGGAGCTTGACTTTTCCTGCCCACTGTGCATCAAAAGTCGCAAGCGTAGGGTCGATCGCGCGGCACAAACCGCACCAAGGTGCCCAAAAGTGAACTAAAACGGGGGTAGAGGCTTGAAATACCTCTTGTGCAAAAGTGCGTTCGCTAACCGACAACACCATGATCCCTCAAAATTTAATAATTTTTTTTCTATCCTAGGGATCATGCTACCAGTATATGTTCCCAGTGACACGCATCAAAAAAGGATGAATTTTCCACAACAGGCCCGTAAAAATAACTACACCTACGTAGGAAGGACGCATAAACTCAAGCAAATCAAGGGTTTGACGCTTTTGCAGGATGGCCAAAAATGGAATAATTGAGGTTTGAGATTTGATGGTTTCAAAGGATTCGCCAAAACGCGCCCGCAGCCGCTGGTCGCCGTGCCACACTCCGAACAGGTGGTGAAGTACCAAACCGATGGAAGTGAAGAGGGTAAAGCTAGTGCCAATCCACAGGGTGTGGGCCACGCACCAAATCACCTGTCCCACCATTTGCGGGTGACGGGTGATGCGGATGATCCCGGCTTCGTAGAGGTGAACATCCGGCTTTTGGATGGCGGCAATTTCTAGGAGGTTGAAGGTTGCGGGGTACAGAAACAGAAACGAAATTGCTGAAAGTATCCAAACTGCGGGTTTAACTCCGGGCACTCCCTGTACTTGCCAAAGCTGCACGCCGTCGTAGCGGTGGTTGAAAAAATAGACAATCAGAATTACCGCCAGCGGCAAACTGACAAGGGCAAACAAAACCCGGTAAAGTCTAGCCCCCATCAGCTTTTCACCTGTTGGCCGGAGGGCTGCTAAACCGCTGTGGGCGATCGCAAAACCGAATAAAAGTCCCAGAATAACTAAGTGGGAGTCAAGCGCTAAGTCGATCGTCATTGCAAATATTAAGAAAAGTTATTGATTCGTGGCCAAGTTGTGTCACAAAGTATCTATAGGAGCATTCAGCGGTTATCAGTCAGTTAACTGTTCACTGTTCGCTGTTTGCTGTTGACTGTTCGCTGTTGACTGCTCGCTGTTTGCTGTTATGACAACTGACAACCGTCAACTGACAACTGACAGCTAAGAGGGCCCGCACGCACCATCCACCGCCCCTACCAACTGACAACTGACAACTGACAACTGACAACCGTCAACTGACAACTGACAACTGACAACTGACAATTTAGATATATGTCTGACCTTCCTTTCACTTTAGACCAGTTACGCATTCTCAAGGCGATCGCCTCCGAAGGAAGCTTCAAACGCGCCGCCGACAGCCTCTACGTATCCCAGCCCGCAGTTAGCTTGCAGGTGCAAAACCTAGAAAGACAGTTGGACGTGCCGCTGTTTGACAGGGGGGGGCGCAGGGCTCAACTCACCGAAGCCGGACACCTGCTGCTGAGTTACGGCGAGAAAATTTTATCGCTTTGTCAAGAAACTTGTCGAGCTCTCGAAGACTTGCAAAATCTCCAAGGCGGTACTTTGATAGTCGGCGCTTCTCAAACAACGGGGACATATTTGCTACCCAGGATGATCGGGATGTTCCGCCAAAAGTACCCGGATGTAGCGGTACAGCTTCACGTTCACTCTACCCGCCGCACCGCGTGGAGTGTGGCCAACGGGCAAATCGATTTAGCAATTGTGGGCGGAGAAATTCCTACCGAACTTGTAGAAGCTTTAGAAATTGTTCCTTACGCAGAGGACGAACTGGCTCTGATTCTGCCTCCGTCTCACCCGATGGTACAGCAAGAAAGTATCCAAAAAGAAGACCTTTATAAATTGCAGTTTATTTCCCTAGACTCCCAGTCTACTATCCGCAAAGTAATCGATCAGGTACTGACTCGCTGCGGCATTGACACGCGCCGCCTGAAAATCGAGATGGAACTCAATTCGATCGAAGCTATTAAAAATGCGGTTCAGTCGGGGCTAGGTGCTGCTTTTGTGTCGGTTTCGGCGATCGAAAAAGAGTTGCTGATGGGCGTTTTGCACAAATCTAAAATGGACGAAGTGTTAGTAACGCGGATTTTGTCGCTGATTTGCAACCCCAACCGCTACCGTTCTAAAGCAGCAGAGGCTTTCAGCAATGAAATTCTGCCCCTGTTTGCTACTTATTCCACCATCCAGGAGAAAAAAGCAGCTCCGGCGATCGATTTACCTCTGATAGAAATAGTAACTCCCAATGCAGCGGAAAATTAATCTTTGAGGTCGTTGGCAGGCGCGCAGTTCGCTGTTAGTTTAGAGATTAAAATATGGTTTGATCGCGCCTGGAAAAATTTGCTAATTGATCGTGGGTCATCGGTAATGGTAATCGGTAAGTTGTTTTGCATTTAAATTGGATGTTCGGAACTGGCTCGGGAAGTGCCGATTCCACAATATCTTGATTGATTCTTGATGCACAATTAAAACGTAGAACAGCTTAATGGGTAATCGGCTTGTTTGATGCCACAAGCTAATACAAAAACTAGCTAAAGAGGGTAAAATAAAGTGGAACTTGCATAAAAAGAAAGTTTAACAGCACATAATTAGGAATTAAACCATTAGCAACTAGCAAATCCCAACCCTCTATTAGCAATCCCAATTACCAATTACCAATTACCAATTCCCAATTCCCAATTCCCAATTCCCAATTCCCAAACCACAATGGAAGTTTACTGCACCCGCCCGGCCTGCCCGCGCCCTCAAAACAATTTTGCAGACCTCGATGACAGTTCCCTGCTGAAAACTGTGCAGCAAAAGTTTTGCACGACTTGCGGGATGCCCCTAATTTTGAGCGGCCGCTATTTGCCCGCGAGGTTGTTGGGTCAAGGCGGTTTTGGGGCGGCATTTTTGGCTAGAGACCGCTACACTCCGGCGATGCGGCAGTGCGTGGCTAAACTTTTGCAGCCGTCGGCAAATATGACTCCGGCACAGCTAAGAATCGCTCATACTCTGTTTGAACGGGAAGCGGCGGTGCTGGAAGAACTGGGAAACGAACATTCGCAAATTCCGAGTTTGCTGGCGTTTTTTGAGCTGACTGTTCCGAGTTTGCAAGGGGGGAACAACGATCAGTTTTTCTATTTGGTTCAAGAATTTATTGACGGTGAAAATTTGGAGGAGGAACTTGCTGCTAAGGGTAAGTTTTCGGAGGCCCAAACGCTGGAGGTGCTGGGAGAAATTTTGAAGGTTCTCGATTTTGTGCATTCTCGCGGTTCGATTCACCGGGATATTAAACCTGCTAATATTATGCGGGCTAAAAATGGTCGGCTTTATTTATTAGATTTTGGGGCTGTTAAACAAGTGACGCAAACTGCGGGAACTTCTAAGGCTTCGACTGGTATTTATTCTTTGGGTTACGCTCCGCCAGAACAGATGAACGGGCAAGAAGTTTATCCGGCAACGGATTTTTATGCTTTGGCTGTGACTTGCATTACTTTGCTGAGCGGTTTGCAGCCGGTGGAATTGTTTGATAGTTATCAAAATCAGTGGAATTGGCATTCTAGGGTGCAGGTAAGCCCGCGTTTGGCTGAAGTTCTCGATCGAATGTTGTTGCCGGCTCCGAGTCAGCGCTATCAATCTGCTGCGGAGGTGCAAGCGGCTCTGAAATACAATTCTCAACAGCCTACGGTGGTCGTGCAGCCGCCTGCTGTGCAGACTCCGCCCCCCCTACCTCCTGTGCAGCTACCACCTCCTCTGCCGCCTCCGGTGCCTGTTGCTGTGACTCCTCCGGGAAGTCTGCAACCTCGGCCGAGAGGGGCTTTTTCGATTTGGGAGGTTTTGCGTGGGGCTGCGTTTACGGGTTTTGAGGGGGCGTTGCTGGCGATCGCCCTGACGAGTTGGCTGCTATCTCCGGGCTTGAGTATCGGGTTGCTGGGTGCGATCGTGGGGGGGCTGATTTACGCTCAGTACCGCAGGGCGATCGAACAAACTGAGATGCTGATTATTGGTGTTGGTACTCTGGCTGTGCTGTGGTTTTTCCCGGCTTTGCAGAAGGCCGCAACTATGATTTATCCCGGTTCTCCGATCGTTGGCGTGTTGTTTGTGGGATGTTTGGGGGCTTTGGGGGCGATCGCGGCAACAGCCGTATTTCGCTTGATTTATAAGTTGCTTTCTAATGTTTTTTAATCGGAATTGTATTATATAAAGTTCTGTTATGGAGTAAGATTAAACGAACCGCGAAGACGCGAAGAGCGCGAAGAAAGAACAGCATCTTCTTCTTTCCCCCCTTGGGGGGGCAGGGGGGACTTCCTTCGAGTCCTTTGCGCCTTCGCGGTTTAATTATTCCGATACAACCGGATATAAATCGATGGAAAATCAGAAGTCGATTAACCCGAATTGGGCGATCGCTTGGGGTCCAAAAGCCCGATCGCACCCTGCAACTTGGGAAACCGCCGGTTTTGCCATAATTGGAGCTGAACCTACCTTCAGCCCTACTCAGCGATTTGTGCTGGTGGGTGACTGTTCCTTCGATCGCACTTTGCTACTCAAACAACAGATTGACAGCGATGGATTGACGGATTTGGCGATCGTCGGGCGGCTGTGGGAACAGTCGGGCCCTCAAACTTTGAGCTTGCTGGAAGGACAGTTTGCGCTGGCTGTGTGGGATTTAGAGGAGAAAACCTTGTGTCTGGGGCGCGATCGCGTCGGAGCCAAAACGCTCTATTACACCCGTGCGGGAAATACTCGCTGGATTGCGCCTCGACTGCGATCGCTCAATCCGTATCACGATCGCACACTCGATTTAGTTGCTTTGCGCGACTATTTGTGCTGTGCCTTTGTACCCGGAGCCCAAACGCTGTGGGAATCGGTGCGAGAATTGCGCCCTGGTAGTTACTTGTATTTACCGGATGTTAAGGCGCAGAGGTACTGGGAACCGCAGGAGCAAATTACGAATGCCGATCGCCCTTTGGAATGGCACAGTCAACAAGTGCGATCGCTCTTGGAACAACTGGTGCAAGAAGGGCTACCAGCCGGGGAACCTGTCGCAGCATACCTTTCGGGTGGCATTGATTCAAGTTGCGTGACTGCGATCGCATCCCGGTTGCACGATCGGCCGGTGCACACTTTTTCGATGCACTTTGGGGCCCAATATCCAAACGAGATTGAATTTGCTAACATCGTCGCAGCACATTGTGGCACCGAGCACCATATTTTAGAAGTTTCGCCCAAGCAAATTTGGGAATTGCTACCGGAAACGCTGGCTGCTATGGACGATCCGGTGGGGGAAGGCTTGACGGTGCCCAATTTGCTGTTGGGGCGATCGGCAAAACAATTTGCAGATGTGGTACTGAATGGGGAAGGTGGCGATCCGTGTTTTGGCGGGCCGAAAAATAAGCCGATGTTGCTGAATAGTTTGTATGGTTCGATTCAGGGTAAACCAGATCCGATCGCAGCTTACTTGACTTCGTTTCAGAAATGCTATGTGGATTTACCGCGCTTGCTGAAACCGGAGGTTTGGAATCAGGTAAAAGATGCGCCTTCGGTGTTTGCACAGGAATTGCAGCAGACAGAAACTACGTTTTTGAATCGGTTGATGCGGCTGAATATTGAGTTTAAGGGTGCCGATTACATTTTAACTAAGGTGAATAATCTCACGGCTGCTGCCCGATTGCAAGCGCGATCGCCTTTATTCGATCGGCGGATGGTGGCGCTGAGTTTGCAAATTCCCCCAGAATACAAGCTTTCGGGTGCCCAGGAAAAGGCTGTGCTCAAGGCTGCTGTTGCCGATTTACTGCCAGATGCGATCGTCAACCGTCCAAAAAGCGGGATGGTAATGTCAATGCAGCAGTGGTTTTTGAGGGATTGGCAACGACAAGCGCGATCGTTGCTGTTGAATCGTCATGCGGCGATCGCACCTTACCTCGATCGGGCATTGATTGAGGAATGGCTAAACTATCGAGGCGAAGTTTTTCCCCGCTACGGGCTGAAGCTGTGGCTGTTGGTAACACTGGAAATTTGGTTACAGGTGAATCGCCGTTAGGGAGTGTTTTTAAATGACGGGCAAGTTACCCGAAATCAGGAAACGGCATTGCCGTCTCCTCTGTTGCTACGATTATTTTGGGGTAGGGAAACGGCATTGCCGTCTCCTCTGTTGCTACGATTGTTTTGGGGTAGGGAAACGGCATTGCCGTCTCCTCTGTTCCTCAACCGAAACTATCAGAAACAAACACATAGCCGCCACCATATCCCACAGAATTATCCGCTAATATTAAGCCGTCGTTGCCCTGCGGATCGCCACTCTGAGCAAGTCCATAATTCACCACGCGCAACAACCGCTGCGGCGTAAAAGATTCTAATTCCACGAAATTACCCGCATCTAACCACGCTAGTTCTTCTGCTGTTAAACCTTGCCTCACAGCGTCGGGTAATTGACGAGCGCTTTGTGCCATTGTTTGAGATTGCTGTACAAACATATCGCGGGTTTCCAAGATTTGACGGGGAGAAATGCCTAAATCAAAAATTGTGACGGCTTGATTTGCAAACCAGTTGGGACTGGTTCGTAATTGATGCACTAAACTAACTCCAGCAGAATTCGCATCGTGCAGCGCATATACTTTTAAATCCGCATTGCGTCGCAGCATTGCGATTACTGTGTCGAAGATGCTTTGGGGATAGCCGCTGATGCTGAGAATGGCGCAGTTGTTCTCAAAATGGACGTTGTTGGCAATCAGGAATTGGGCGGTTTCGTCACTGTCGCAGATGATTGCGCGATCGAAACTGTAGGCGCTGATTTCGGGATCGATGCTGGCGGATAAAGCTTCTTTGCGAGGTGTAGGGAGGAGTTTTTCTAGTGTACCGTTTACTCTTTGCCAGTCTAGCAGCCACTCATTACTCTGGGCTTGATTGACTAGAAATATTTCACCAGTTATCTGTGGACTATTTTTTTGTGAAATGCCCAGCCAGTAGGAAAATAGTCCTAGGGCGATCGCTGCGATGTATCCTGGGACATAGTTCAGTATCAAGCTTGCTGAAATCCCTGTTACTAACATCATTATTCCTAAAGTTTGTAAATTTGTGGCATTAATTCTTCTGTTGCGAGCACTTTGCTCGGTAGATTTGCTTTTGGCAAAAAATCCCCCAATCCAAATAATATTTAAAACTGCCCAGACTATCAAAAATCCCACAGTATCAGAAAAAATAGAGCTCATGAATAAACCGCCAACGATTAGAATTATCACGCTCTGGATCAAATATTCTAAAGTCCACTTCCAGAGGTTAGATGACGTGCGATTTTTTAGCCGTTTATCCATCAAATACAAAAACTGTTTGGGCGTAAAAAATAACATATTTTGGCTGGAGATATCTGCGATCGCATTCTTGAAAAATGGATCGGTGAAGGCGATTTTTTGATCGGTGATAGTAGTGGGATCAAAGACAAAGGGATGGTTGCAATTCTTACAGCGCCCTGAGTTGGTAGTACGATCGCGCAAATTGTTATCGGTATTACACTGGACACATTTCATTCCCATTTCGGTTACTCCTGATTGATTTAATGGATTTATATCGTTGACTGTTGTTTTGGAATGATTTAACCGCAGAGGCCGCAGAGGACGCAGAGGAAGAGAAGAGAGATAATAAGTAGAAGGAAGAAGGAAGAAACTATGCCCAATGCCCAATGCCCAATGCCCTATTAAAATATTTGCCCGTTTAACAAAATAGAATAGTCTTCTCGCTGTCGAATTAATCGATCGCCCGTAGCATCAATCAACACCTCAGCAGGGCGGGGGCGGTGCAGAAAATGTGACGACATCGCATAGCCGTAAGCCCCGCTATCCAAAATCAGGATCGCATCTCCAATTTTGAGTTTGGGTAGCCAACAGTTGCGCCCCAAATAATCCCGCGAATAAGTCGTGTTGCCGCAAATATCCGTTTCATGTCGCGATACATCGTCGGTTTCCCAAGTTGCGATCGCCCGATAGCCTCCGTGTACCGAAGGCACTGATAGATTTGATACAGTGGTATCCACGCCGACTATTTGCCGATGGCCCAACCACTTCACTGACACAACTTTTGCTAACAAAATACCGCAACCTGCGATCGCCGATCGTCCCGGTTCAATTACTAACTCGATCGGGCGAGATAGCGCACTCAATCGTTCAGTAATCGCCGCCCCAAACTCCCGCCAGTCAAACACTGCACCGCCTCGATAGGGATAGCCAAAACCACCCCCAAAATCGAGAATTCGCCAATCGGGTAACTGTTGGGCGATCGCAATCAGGCGATCGATCGCTTGCGTAAAAGCGCCCGTGGCGTTCGTTCCCGTCCCCCGATAAAAATGCAGTCCAGTGATGCTAAACCCTTGCTGCTGCGCGATTTCGTTCGCTTTTTCAAATTCGGCGGGACGCACTCCGATTCGGCTGTCTCCCGTCAATTCCGGTGAGTTGAGGCGCAGTCCAATTTCGGCACGGATCGATCGCGGTTGACTGCCGGAATATTCGCAAAAATCCTGGAGTTGCGACAGACTATCGAAGTTAAATCGATCGATCTTCCATTCAATCAATTGCTGAATATCCGCCCTGTTGAGGTTACTGCCCGTGTAGACAATGCGATCGCCCGTAAAACCCGCTTTCAGCCCCAAAAAAACATCCCCCGGTGTATTCGCGTGCAGCCCCCAACCAGCTTCCTGAATCAGTTGCAACAAAGCAATATTGCCGTTGGTGACGGTGGCAAAATGAAACTGAACGTGCGGATAGTCGATCGATCGGGTAATGTGTTCTAGGGTTTGACGCAGGCGATCGGCTTGATACACATATAAGGGCGAACCATAAGTTGATAACAGTCGCTGGGCCATTGCTTCGGAGAATGGCGGCGAATGTATTTTGGTTTCATTCTCTAGCAAAGATTCAATCATATAGAAGAAGTTCGGCAACGGATTATTTAACGGATGTAACGGATGTTTGGCAACTGATTATTTAACGGATTTAACGGATGTTCGGAACAGGGAAGATTGTAAAATCAACAGTCAACAGTCAACAGTCAACCTCCTTCGATATTTCCAAATGCGTTGCCCGATCGCCGGTGGCAACCAAAACACATGATCAAGCGATCGCTTAACCGGAATTTCGCCTAAAACCTCGGTTCGCCATGCCTGCCACATCAGCAGCAACCAGAGATTATTGCCAATATAGCGATCGCGCATTGCAACTCCGAGTTGTCCCGATAGCATGGAGTCGGCCAAATAAGGTTGCCAGCAATTTTGCGATCGCAACAGATTCGGATTCAGCCGATCGCCGATCGCACCCCAAAACTCCCGGTAATACCAAACCTTCAACGGCACACCCATCCCGCGCTTTTCCCGCCAGATAATTTCCGGTGGCAGCCAGCGTTCGGAGGCTTTTTTGAGGATGTATTTTTCGCACGCACCTTGCAGTAGCAGCTCGCCAGGGAGTTGAAACGTCCATGCTGTGAGGTCGGGGTCGCAGAAGGGCGATCGCACCCACAAACCGCAAGCAAACGCCAATGCCGTGGCCCTCGGCTGAATATTTTGGGCACCTTTGAGCATCAGCGAAGCGCGCCGCAGCCTCGCTAGCAGGGAGGGACAGGTTTCGGGATCGATCGCGTCTTGCAGGTAAACGCTCAAATCGTGAGACTGGATGCGATCGAGCATTTCGGGCGAAAAAATCTGTTTTTCATAACCATAAAATCGCTGAAACGTCCGCAAATACTGCTGTTCAAAGGTTTCTTTTCCCGCAGGATGTTCTGCACTGTAAACTCCGTTGGCAATCAAAGGCTTGTTTGTCCATCCGGCAAATAGCTGATCGCCATTCTCGCCATTGAATACAACTCGCACGTCTTGCGCCGCTGCCTGTTTGAGCAAAAACAGTGCAGCCGTGGTGCCATCTCCATAGGGTAAATCGAGGGCTTTGGCGGTTGGCCCGATCGCGCGCAACACTGCATCGCCTGTCGCAGCCACTCGGATCAGCGGAATCTGGAAAAAGTCCGCCACCTGTTGGGCGTAGGGCAGTTCGGAATAGGCTTCGACACCAAAATCGAGGGCATAGGCGCGCACTTGCAAGCCTGCTTTCACTAGCAGCGCTGTCACTAGGGAAGAATCAATGCCACCGGAGAGTAAAACGCCTACGGGTTCGTCGATTGGCAAATCGGCCACTTGTCGATCGATCGCCTGTTGCAACAGCCCTTGCAATTGTGCGATCGCCTCATCCTCACTCCGCAGTAGTTGGGGCGCTTCTTGCCAAGCCGATTGCAGCGATTCCCTACGGGATAGCTTCGCCGCCCGTACTTTCGGCAGATCGTTAACATCGGCGATTTCCCAAATCATCTCGCTTCCGGCTGCTACGGATGCAATTTGCTCGATCGGCGTTAACGGCGTGGGCACGTAGGAAAAACAAGCATAACTGTGTAGCGCGATCGGGCTAATTTGAGGGGAAGCAATCAGCGGTAGCAGCAATTGCATTTGCGTCGCAAACCAAATCGTTTCTCCCAACTGCATCCAGTAAAGCGGCACTCGCCCAAAAGGATCGCGCCCCAGCCGTAGCTGTTTCGCTTCTATCGCCGCCCAAGCATCTCCCGGAAAATCCGTCGGTTGAAATCGCCCGCAAGCATTCAGCGTCACTGTGTCAGCCGTGAGTACAGATGCAGAGGCGATCGCCCAGTCTGATAATTTGCCCTGCCGGATGAAGTAATCTGGGACTAAACGGCTGAGCGTTTTTGTGCAATCGTCCAGTCCCCAATAGCCGATAAAATGTGAAGGTTTGTCGATCGCACCCATATCTATTTCACCGTGAAAGGTTCACTGCTGATCGCGCGCCCATCCAGGGACATCCGAACTTCCCAGTTTCCCGGTGGTGAAGCCGATCCGAGATCGTAAAAGCAGTGCGTATTCCAAACCGCAGTATCGATCGTGCGAGTTTGATACCTGCCCTGATGCACAGTTTGACCGCTAGAATTAATCCAGTCGCATTGTAAAGACAACTCACGACCGATCGGAGCATTTTTCAACGTCACCTGGTAGTAGATTCGGGGGTTGATTTGACGGTTGACTTGAGTAAGGCTGTCACCGCCCTTTTGAGATAGGGCAATTCGGTCTTCTCCTACGACAATTTGAGCAGTTTGCTGCTGCTGATTTTGCCCGAACAGCACGCCTATACCGATCGCAGAGATGACAACAACTGTCGTGGCGATCGCGATCCAACGGTTGCGTCGCTGCTGTTTTTCTAGGGCTTCGCGACGGCGCATTTGGGCGATCGCATCTTCCAGAAGTTCATCAGGCAAATTCAACTCCCGTAAAATTTCTCTTACCTGATCAGTCCCCAATTCTAAATCACGCTGGTTTGATAACCTATCGATTTCAGCGACAACCTGTGCTAACTGAACTTGAGTAAGTCGAGTTTCCATAGAGTTTTCCAGTAAAAATCAGATATATAAATCACCCCTCTCTTCTCTTCCTCCGCGCCCTCTGCGCCCTCTGCGGTTAAATTATCCATATTATTCAATAAATAATTTTTAAAGTCAATTCATAAAAATCATAAACTTAACATCATAAAAATCATATTTAGATCAAATCCAAACTAGCAAATTCCTCCACCTTCGGAAAATTTAACTTTTCTAAATCTAGTATTTCCTGCTGGCGATTCAACCAAATTGCCTTTAACCCAGAATTTTTAGCACCACAATAATCAGCCTTGAAACTATCGCCAATATGCAACACATCTTCAGCAAGGCAATTATGTTTCTGCAAAGCTGCGGTAAAAATTTGAGACTGTGGTTTTGCGGCACCAACTTCGGTGGAAATTGTGACTGATGTGAAATATTCTGCTAAATTGAGTGCTTTTAATACTGGATAAAGTCGCGAATCAAAATTCGAGACTACGGCTAATTCAATTCCTTGTTGCTGCCACCTATTTAAGGCGGGGAATACATCGGGATAGACAAACCAAGGTTCGGCGGTGGCAAAATGAGCGTAGAGTTCGGCAAAGAAATTTGGAAAGTCTGAGAATTGATGGAAAACGCCTGCTATTTGAAATGCTTTCGCGGAAACTGTCAGCCACCATTCAAATTCTAGCTGGGGAATTTTTGCCGCTTCTATCCCAGGAAATGCCATCGGACTGGCTGTGGCAAAACTTTGGGAAAATGCTGCATTTAACTCTTCGTTAGAAACAGTTATTCCCCAATTGCTGGCTAATTTTCCATATACCTCGCCGACGCTGCCGCGAACGTCAAACAGTGTACCGGCGGCATCTAAAAAAATAATTTTTGTCATTAGTTAGAATGAATTTGAAAAGGAGTAATAGAAGACCGGGCGAATGGAATTCGCGTCTACACAAACAAAACCTGCCTCCGCAGGTTGAAGAATCAGAAGAAGATTGGGCGAATGGAATTAAGTTATTTTTTTCCGTCCGCGGAGGCGGACATCGTTTGTGTAGACGCGAATTCTATTCGCCGTCTTATCTATTACTTTTTAAGTAAATCCTGAATTGGTTTGCTAATCCAATTGAAACCAACTTTTAACTGATGATCAAATGTTGGCATCCGATAGAGATAAGCTAAGCGGCGAGCAATGTGGGCTAGTTGTCCGTCGAGTTTAATTCCTAAACCGGCCAGGGTGGCGTTGTCAATTCCTAATGTCATCATTTCTCCTAGCGGCTGATAGCGGAAAGGAAGTAATGGGCGGCCGGTGAGGGATGCCCAAATGTTCCAGGCGGTGTAGTCAGCTTGCTGGAAGGCTGTTTGGGCTGTTCCGGGGACTTTTTGACCGGTTGCATCGTGACATTCTGCTATGTCTCCCAAGGCAAATATGTCGGGATGGTCGATAATTTGCATCTGCGGATTCACTATTAGTTGACCGCGGCGGTTTTGTTTGAGGGGTAGCGATCGCACTGCTTGACTAACTTGAGTTCCTACTGTCCACAATACTATGTCTACGGGGAGAACGTCTAATTGTCCTTTGTAGACTAAGGATATGGTGTCGGATTCGATCGCCTCTACTGATGTTTCTAAGTCGATCCACACTTTGCGCTTTTCTAGTGCTTTGTTGGCGGCTTCGCGGTTGAACTCTGGCGATGTCTGCAGAATTGTGTTGCTTTGCTCGACTAACCGGATGCGACCTTTTTCTCCGAGTCGATCGGCTAATTTACAAGCTAATTCTACTCCCGAATAACCGGCACCGACGATCGCCACCCGAATTTTGTCGGTATTGCTGGATTCGAGAAACCGCAATCTTTCTTCCAAGCTGTAGGCGTCCTTGAGGGTGCGGAACGAATAAGCGTATTCAACGGCTCCTCTTACCATATCGAGAGGGGTTTCGCCACCTAAAGCTAAAACGAGGCGATCGCACGGAATTTCTGGCCCGTCGCGTAACTCCACTCGCTTCTGGTCTAAGTCGATGCCCGATACAGTGCCTTGACAAAAGCGCACGCCTGTGTTTTCCAATAGTTCGGCAAACGGCGGGGCGATTTCCCAGGTTTGGAGTTCGCCGGTGAGGAGTTCGTACAGCAGGGGAACGAACAGGAAGCGATCGCGCCGATCGACTAGGACTATTTCGGGTTTTTCGGCTTTGGAGAAGGGTAACTGACTCAAGCGCAGGGCTGTGTAGAGTCCGCCAAAGCCTCCGCCGAGAATGCAAATCCGGGGTTGTTGTTGAGTCATGGTTTTTGTTTGAGGGCGATCGATAGCAAGGCAACTTCTCTTATTCTAACGAGAGTGGGGAATTGGGGAAGTGGCAGCGGGGGGAGATAGTCTAATGGTGTAATGGGGAGAGAGCATCTGTAAAGTTTGCCACAAAGTATTTTTTGTTACAGTGCGAGCTTAAGAGTTCGCCAGATCAAAAGTAAAACACAGGCGCTCCCAATGGAGATCGGGGAAGAGGGGAAGATGGGGAGAATAGTCCGATGGGGAAAGAGGGAGATAGTCTCAAGGGGAGAATCGGAAAAATATTTCCCGAACATCCATGTGTTAAATCCCTTAAATCCGTTATCAAATCCCTTGGCGAACGGCCTTCTGCGTTCTACATAATATCTTTGATTAGCTTTGCCTATTAGCCAGAATAAAATTTTCTGAATGTTAGCCCAAGTAATTTTGTACTATATTAGTTGATAGCGGATTATTGTCCCAATTAAATTCATTTTTTATACAGGCATCTACTCTAACACTTGCCCCCACACTCACAAGTGACTACATTATGCAAACTTCATCGAATTCTTCTAAATTTAATAACAGCGATCGCCATAACGAAGACAACTCAGCTTTGTTAAGCAGCGAAGCACGCTATAAAAACTTAGTAGCTAATATTCCCGGTGCTGTCTACCGATGTACCTGCGAGGGTACGGGCGACGGCGGATTCACAACACGGACAATGGCGTTTTTGAGCGAGGCAATTCAAGAAATATCAGGCTATCCATCTTCTGATTTTATCAACGATCGCCTCCGTTCTTTTGCCAGCATTATCCATCCTCAAGACTGTCAAAATGTGGATGCTGCTGTCCAAAAAAGTGTAGCAACAAAAACTCCGTACATTCTTGAATACCGTATTATCCGGGCTGACGGTGCAATTAGCTGGGTTTGCGAAAAAGGCAGATCTGTTGGCGGCGAGGTGGATGAGGCTAGAGGAAAACAAGAGGGACAAGGGAAAATTGAGGGTTTTTTGTCTGCTGCGGATTCGCCGATTTCGCCCGCAAATTTTCAGTCTCGGGTTTTTTATATCGACGGAGTGATTTGGGATATTACGGAGCGCAAACAAGCTGAGGAACAACTGCGAAATACAGAAGATTTTCTGAATGCGGTACTGCAAAATCTGCCGATTAGCGTGTTTATTAAAGATGCTAGGGAACAAAAATTTATTTATTGGAATAAAGCCAGCGAAAATTTATTTGGCTATTCCAGCGATGAAGTACTTAATAACAATGCTGCTGATTTGTTGGAAGCAGAGCAGGCAAATTACTTGCAAACACAAGATTTAGAAGTATTGGCTACGGGAAAATGTGTGGATTTGCCAGAACAAACTATTCAACTACCGCGCCGGGGAAAGCGGATTTTGCAGGCTAAAAAAGTTCCTTTGTTTGACAGTTCGGGTACGCCTAAGTACATTCTGGGTATTGCTCAAGATATTACGGAAAGTAAAAAAACTGAAACAGAATTGTTGCGGTTGGCGATCGTGGCTCAAAAAACGCAAAATGGTGTGATTATTACTGACGATGGAGGCTGCATTGAATGGGTGAATGAAGGGTTTACTCGGATTAGCGGTTACAAGCTAGGAGAAGTGCTGGGAAAAAAACCGGTTGATGTGCTGCAAGGCCCTCACACTGACCCGTTAACTATTGCTCAAATGCGATCGGCTTTGGCGACAGGTGAACCGTTTAATCAGGAAATTTACAATTACAGCAAGGATGGAAAAGGTTATTGGGTGGCGATGTCGATCGTGCCGATTTATCAAGAAACTGGGGAACTAGAAGGTTTTATTGCGGTAGAAACTGATATTACCGATCGCAAGCAAGCAGAGGCAACAGTGAGGGAGAGCGAGAGTTATTACCGCTGCATTGTCGAGACGGCTTCGGAGGGTGTTTGGATGTTTGACGGTGATAGCACCACGACTTTTGCTAACTCTCGGATGGCGGAAATGCTGGGGTATACTGTGGAGGAGATGCTGGGGCGATCGCTATTTGAGTTTATCGACGCCGAGGCCAGGGAAATAGCTGAAGGTTACGTAAAACGCAGGCGACAAGGTATTCGGGAACGCCACGATTTTAAGTTTACTCGCTCTGATGGATCTCACTTGTGGGCGATCGTCTCAGCGACACCGATGTTCGATGACAAAGGCGAATTTTCGGGTGTTTTGCGGATGATTACCGATATTAGCGATCGCAAGCAAGCCGAAGCCGAACTGCGCCAAACTCTGCAAGAATTAGAATTTGAAAAATTTGCATTAGATGAATCTGCGATCGTCTCGAATACCGACGAATTCGGTGTCATTACCTATGTCAACAACCAATTTTGCGAACTCTTTAAATACAATCGAGAAGACTTGATCGGCAAAACCCACAGACTTGTCAATTCAGCTTATCATTCACCGGATTTTTTCAAGCATCTTTGGTCTACCATTCGCCAAGGAAATGTTTGGCGGGGAGAGATGAAAAATCAAGCTAAAGACGGCACATTATTCTGGTTGGATACAACTATTGTACCTTGCTTAAATTCTAACGGAGAACCCCATCAATATGTAGCAATTCGCAAAGATATTACCGATCGCAAACAAGCAGAAGAAGCAGTGCGCCTTTCGGAAAGTCAATTGAGGAATAAAAATGAAGAACTTGCCAAAGCGCTGCGGGACGTGCACAAAACTCAAAGCATGATGGTTCAAAATGAAAAAATGGTGAGTTTGGGGCAGTTAGTAGCTGGTGTAGCTCACGAAATCAACAATCCAGTTAGCTTTATTTACGGCAACGTCATGCACGCTGACGATTACTTTAAAGACTTGCTAAAAATGCTGCAACTTTACCAGGAGGAATATCCTCAACCAACAGCAGCAATTCTACAAGAGATAGAGGATGTAGATTTGCATTTTCTGCTCAAAGATTTGCCAAAACTGTTAACATCGATGAAAATGGGAGCCGAGCGAATTCGTCAAATTGTGCTGTCGCTGAAGAATTTCTCGCGATTGGATGAAGCCGAACAAAAACAGGTTGACATTCACGAAGGGATTGACAGCACTTTGTTGATTTTGCAGCACAGGTTAAAAGAAACTGCAGGACATCCGAAAATTACGCTAGTCAAAGAGTTTGGTGATTTGCCTCGCGTACAGTGTTATGCCGGACAGTTGAATCAGGTTTTTATGAATATTATCGGTAATGCAATAGATGCTTTGGAAGAAGCAATGGACACGGGACATTGGGCAGATGGGGAACTTGCGCCTATTCCTTCTTGTCCTTCGCCGACGCTGCGGATTTGTACTGGTGTAAAATACGAACAGGATGCTGTGGCGGATCATTCTGTTGGGGATGCTTCTCATATAGTGATTCGGATTGCTGACAACGGGCCGGGGATTCCAGCAGAGGTTCATCAAAGGCTGTTCGATCCGTTTTTTACTACAAAAGAACCCGGTAAAGGTACGGGTTTGGGGTTGTCTATCAGCTATCAAATTGTGGTAGAAAAGCACGGCGGTCAGCTTAAATGTCATTCTGCACCGGGTCAAGGTACGGAATTTGCGATCGAGATTCCTGTCGCTAGAAGTCAGTAGTCAGTAGTCAGTTGGCAGTTGGCAGTTGGCAGTTGGCAGTTGGCAGTTGGCAGTAGTCAGTTGGCAGTTGGCAGTTGGCAGTAGTTAACAGTCAACAGTCAACAGTCAACAGTCAACATTCAACAGTCAACAGTTAACAGTCAACATTCAACATTCAACATTCAACATTCAACATTCAACCAATGAATTATAAGGTAATTTACGACGGCAATTGCAATCTCTGTGTCACCTTGGTCCAGTTACTAGAAAACTTAGATCGAGGGCAGAATTTTGAGTATATTTCTATGCAAGATTTAGAGGGATTAGATCGCTTTGGCATCACCGCCGATGACTGCGAAATGGGGATGATTTTGATAGATTCACAGAATCTAGAAAAACGCTGGCAAGGTAGCGATGCGGCGGAGGAAATCGGGCGGATAATGCCTGCTGGTGAGGTGTTTGTGGCTGCTTACCGGGCAATGCCGGGGATGAAGTGGATGGGCGATCGCGTGTACGAACAAGTCCGCGATAACCGCTATACTTTGTTTGGCAAGCGATCGACTACTTACAAATCTGCTTATCCAGTTGGTTGTAAGTCGATCGACAATTGCGATAATAGCAAAGACTAAAGTCCTTACTACAAACAGGTTCGCAGTGAAAACTGAAGTCCTCAAAAAGATTGATTAAACAAATCGAATATCTGCTGGCAAAAGTCTTTGAGTTTTTGCGCCGACTCCACCGCAGGTTCGGTTAGACCGAGAAAATTCCAATTTTCCACAGTAGAAAAGTGCCACTGCTGACCGCTATGATCGTAACCGGCGGCCTCAACCCCGATCGCCCGCCGATATCCTTCCACCGGATCTTGGTAAAATCGGATTTGAATCAAGATGCTGCGGCTTTGCAACAAGCGGCTTCTACCGGGAAAATGGAAGCCAATGTCGATCGAATCTGGATCTACAAGTTCTCTGGTATCCTGGTCATTCATCCAAGGTTTCAAATCGACTTTTGCATCCGGGAATTCGGACTTGAATAAATTAACAACCGCAGCAATTTTGCTGGCAACTTCTATATTTTTGGCTTGTTCGGCAGCGTTCACTCGAAAAACTCCTATCAAATATAGTTATTACATTTAGCTAATAATGTAACTGCATACTGCCGAATGTAGACTGTGAACAGCGGACTTTTTCAGAAATAATTAGGCATTGACAAATTTTCATATATGTGTTGTGCCGTTTTTAGCCGAGTCTCGATCCCCCTAAATCCCCCTTAAAAAGGGGAGTAGGGGTTGACTTTGAGGATACTCTTGTCCCCCCCTTATTAAGGGGGGTTAGGGGGGATCTCCGGGTTTTAAAACACGCCATAGTTCCATAATCTTAATTCAGGGGAAGGGCGATCGCAAATTCCGAACCTTCTCCCAGCACTGATTCACAAGTTAGTTTACCGCCATGGGTTTCTTCCACAATTTGGCGGCTGATAGACAACCCCAAACCCGTACCTTTCCCTACTCCTTTGGTAGTAAATAGATGGTCAAATATTTTCGACTTGAGCTCCGATGACATCCCTTGACCGTTATCTTTGATTGTAATCACCACGCTGTTGTTATCCTCGGAGACTTGAGTGATAATGGCGATCGTATTCGGTAAAGCTTCAATTTCAGCATAAGTGCGACCCTGATTGAATTCGTCAAAACACTCGATCGCATTTGCCAGCAAATTCATAAATACCTGATTCAGTTGCCCAAAATAACATTTAACTGGCGGGATATCTCCGTATTCTTTGATAACTTTAATCGCGGGGCGAGTATCTTTAGCTTTCAGACGATACTGTAAAATCATCAAAGTGCTGTCGATGCCCTCATGAATATTTGCTGACACTTTATTCGCAGTGTCAGCGCGGGAAAAAGTCCGCAAAGACTTGCTAATATTGCGGATGCGCTCTGTACCTGATTTCATAGATAAAAGCATTTTCGGCAAATCTTCGATCAAATATTCTAAATCAATCTCCGATGCTTTATCTTCTAACTCATTTCCTGGATTAGGAAATTTTTCTTGGTAAAGTTGTAAGCAATCAATCAAATCTAAGCTCGCCTCAGCAGCAGCATCAAGATTGCCCGCAATAAAACCAAGCGGATTGTTAATTTCGTGAGCAACCCCTGCAATCAAGTTGCCGAGAGCAGACATTTTTTCGCTTTGAATCAGTTGCAGTTGCGCCTGTTGCAATTCATTGAAAGATTTTTCTAACTGTTGAGATTTTTCTTTCTCGCGCGCGTACAAACCAGCATTCTCTACAGCAATAGCAACTTGAGAAATTAACACTTTGAATACTTCTACTCTCTCTGCTGTAAAAGCTCCTACCGTCAAAGCATTTTCTAGATAAATTATTCCGCGCCGCTGAGATTGATAAATAATCGGCAAACAGAGAATTGATTTGGGTTGATATTTCTGAATGTAGGTATCTACATTAAAAGGTTCGGCGACAGTCGCATTGTCTAAAACCAGATGCTTTTGACTGCTGTGTACATAATTAATCACAGACAGGGGAATATCTTGACAATTTTCTACGGGAATAGACTGTAAAATTGTCACTTTATCCTCCGCAAAATTCCCAGTAGCTTCTATGCAGAGAATATCGTTTTTCAGCAGCAGCAGCACTACTTTTTGAGCCGCCGCATTTTCTAAAATAATTTTGATTAATTTGGTCAACAATTTTTCTAGAACAATTTCACCGTTAATGGCTTGCGCCGACTTAATAAAAGTAGCTAAGTCTAAGAAATCGCCTAAACTACTACTGGTAGTATTGCCGGTGGCAGTGCGGGTGACATCTAGGGTTGGGGTTTGAATTGTGCGCGTCTGTGCTGCTAAGAAAGGATGTGTTGATTCTAAATGTTTAACTTTAGCTATGGCTCCCCAATGGATATATCCATAATAAGCTTTAGTCAGATATGCTTGAGAAACTATCTCTTTACCCAAAGCTTGATAAAATTCTCCTGCTAATTCATAGGCTAATGCTTCCTCTTGAATGTAACCGTTTTTGGCTGCTCCATCAATTGCGCGATCGTACAATCCCATTGCTTCGGTATTTTTCCCCAAAACTCGCGCTGTTTCCCCTGCTACCAAGTCGTATTTGTGTTGATAATTCATCGGAGCGCAATCGGCCCAGTTTTTCATCTTTTTTTGTAACTGTATCACTTTTTTAAGATATTGCTTTTGCTCACCTTTGCCAGCTTGGGGAAACAAAGCGAGGAGACTGAGAGAGTAGTAGAAGTTACTAATAGAAACTACATAAAATGCGGCGGCGGCTTCTTCATGTTTTTCAAATAACCTTGAATTATCCAAGGTTTCCACGTAGTTTTTGAACAAAAAATTAAGCTGAGCTTTGGCGTTATAAATCAAACAAACTAAAAGAAAGTTTTTAGCTTCTATTAAAGCGGGGAGCGTTTCAACTTCATTTAAGCTCTCGCCGACTAAATGGCATGGTTCGACAGATTGACCGCGCAAATTGAGGGCTGTTTGTCGGCTTATACTTATATACTGTACAGCCTGTTCTAGTTGAAATTGCTGCATTAGTTTGATATATTTCCCCATCTCCTGCTCCACCAAATCTAGAGGCTCTCCTATCGACAGTTTTTTGAAGCAATATTCATTTATAGAATAACCAGCATATTCCAACTCTCCAGTTTCCATCCCAGTTTTAAAACCTTCTTTGAGATCGCCTAATCCGGACTTGACAGAGGCTTTCCAGTGGTTAATAAAGCAACCAAAGGGTGCATAAACTCTACTTTTGATTGAACGGGAGGGAAATTTGTCTAACATCCTAATTGCCAGTTGACCGAATTGGTATGCCAAACTAATATCCCCTACCTTGTACATAACTACGCCATAAAAAACGTAAGCAATACTTGCATAAGGCGAATTACCATATTTAATGCACAGCTTGACCATCCTAAAAGCCAGTAGCGGTACCAGTCGGGGCTTGGTCTGAACAGCAGTGCTGAAAATCCCTGATAAAATCCGCATGGCTGCTTGTTTGTCGGGATCAATCATTTCTGGCAAGTTAGCTAAATCCTCAATTCGTCTCAATCCTAAGCTTAGTTTTGTATTAATCAGTCCCGCCATAATATTTAGCGCCTTGGGATTTTGAGGAAAAGAAATGCCTAACAATTTAAGGACTTCCAGTCCTGTATTGAGTGCTTCTACAAGTCTATTCTGAGCGTTATAAGACTGAATTTGAAGTTGATAAACATTCACTTTTTCCAGTAAGTTTTTAGATTTTTGCAGTACAATATCAACCAGATTTTTTGAATCTTCATAGTTGATGTTTAAGTATTCAGCTTCTGCCGTTGACTCGTAAATTGCTAACGTCAACTCATAGTGACTTTTCCAACAATCCGCTGGCAATAATCCCATAGCAACCCGCAAATACCTAACAGCAGCTTCATACGCAGCAGCCGCTTTAGCCTTGCGTCCAGCAGTTAAATTTAATTGTGCCAACTGAGTTTTTTCTGACTGTTGGCTAATCGTGTCAATTCCGACATTCAATTGATTGACGATATCAAAGATGTTTTCTTCTAGCTTGTCTGGTGGAGTATTTTGTAACAGTAATTGACCAATTTTTAAATGGGTGGATTGCTTTTGGTCTTCGGGAATTAGCGAATAGGCTGCTTGCTGAACGCGATCGTGCAAAAATCTGTAACTAACCCGCGAAGTGTCTAACTTGAGATTGATTGATTCGGCTCGATCGAAAACTAAAGGAATGCGATAAGCATCGCTCAATGGCAGAATTAACCCGGATTGCAAAGCTGAATAAAGTTCAGTTGCTGTCGTATTAGCTGACTTTTCGCTAACAAGTGACAGCACATCTAAAGCAAATTTATCTCCCACGCAAGCTGCTAGCTTCAACACTTCTTGCGTGGCTGTGGGCAGCTTTTCAATGCGAGAAGCTACCAGTTCCACCACACTTTTATCGGTGATTCCAATGGCTTGGATTTCATCGATACTCCAATACCAGCCACCTTGACTTCCCTCATTTATAATGTGATTAAATTCAAATTTCAAAAGAGAGTCTTGATAAAGTGCTTGGAGTAATTGGGTCAAGAAAAAAGGATTGCCGCCCGTTTTATTCCAGATTAACTCGGCTAGATTTGTTACTTTTTCTTTGCAAGTGTTAAGTGTTTCAGTGACTAATTCCGTCACATTTGCTAAATCTAGCGGTTGCAACACGATATTGTTGACTATTGTACCAGTTTTTTCAATTTCTTCTACAGTCTGAATTAAGGGGTGGGTCGGACTAACTTCATTGTCTCGATAGGCACCGATTAGCAACAAATATTCTTGGTCAGGGTCAGTTATCAGTATTTGCGTCAACTTTAATGTTGCTGAATCGGCCCACTGCAAATCGTCTAAAAAGATAACTAGGGGGTGTTCTTTTTGGGCGAAAACGCGAATAAATTCTTTGAATACCCGATTGAATCGATTTTGGGATTCTACAGGGGCGAGTTCTGGGACTTCTGGCTGCTTGCCGATGATTAATTCAACTTTTGGAATTACGTCGGCAATTACTTGGCCGTCTGTTCCCACTGCTGTTAAAATTTTAGTGCGCCATATTTCTAAGGAAACAGCACTTTCTGTTAGCAATTGTCGCAGCAAGGAGTTAAATGCTTGGATTAATGAGGCATAAGGAATGTTGCGTTTTAGTTGGTCAAATTTGCCGCTGATGAAGTAACCTTTTGACCGGGTAATGGGTTTGCTAACTTCGTTGACTACGGCTGATTTACCGATGCCTGAGTAGCCTGATACTAGCATTAGTTCGCTTTGGCAATGGGCGAATTTTTCTGTATTTTGGTTTGGTGGAAAAGATGCGACTGAAAGGGTTTCTGCATTGGGGCGGGCGGGTTTTTCTGTATTTAGGTTGGGTTGCAAAGATTTGGGTGAACCCGCCCCTACACGTTCAAATGCTGCTAATAGTTCGTTGACTTGTTGTTCTCTACCATACAATTTTTGGGGGATTAACAATTGGCTGAGAATATCTAAGCGTCCGGGGATGAAGTCGGCAATTTGTCCGGTGGTTTCTAACTGATCCAAAGAAATTTCTAAGTCGGCTAACAATCCGGCAGCACTTTGATATCTATCTTCGGCATTCTTTGCCATTAATTTCATCACTATCTCTGAGATGGCGACAGGTATTTCTGAATTGGTTTGATGGGGATATATTGGTTGAACTGCAATGTGGCTATAAACTACTTCTAAGGGGTCGTTGCTGCAGAAAGGCAATTTTCCTGCCAGCATTTCATATAAGGTGATACCAAGGGAATAAAAGTCTGTGCGGTAGTCGAGGGTGCGGTTCATTCTCCCGGTTTGTTCGGGTGACATATAGGCTAATGTGCCTTCGACTGAGTTGGGATTGTTAAATTGCGGATTTTCTTTGTTGAGTTTTGTAGCAATGCCGAAGTCGGTGATTTTTACTTGTTTTGTTTGCGAGTTAATTATGATGTTGCTGGGTTTGATGTCTTTGTGAATAATGTGATGAAAATGCAGGTATTGTAAGGCTTTGACTATTTGGATGGCGATGTGTAACTTGGCTTGCAGGCTCAAGGTTTCTCTTTCCAGCAGTTTTGCGAGGGATTCGCCGCCAAAGTCTTCTAAAACGATGCCTAATCGGTGGTCGAATGTTTCGATACTGATGGCTTTGACGATTTGTTCGCTGTCTAAATTTTGGCGGATTTGATATTCGTGTTTGAGCCTGGTAATGGCTTCGAGGGTGGGATATTCGGCTTTGAGGACTTTCAGAATTTCTGGTGCCGCTTTTCTCGGTGTTTGTCCGCGATAGATGATTGTTTCGACGCCTTCGTGCAGAGTAGAATTTATTTGGTATTCTGATAAGTTTAACATAACTTAACTTATAAATTACAGGAGCTAATTATCATTAGGTTAACACTACTTAATCTAAATTAAGTGTGATTTTGATCGTGTATTTGGCGATTTCCAATCACACGGAATATAAACTAAGTGAAAATGTGGGCTTGATCATTTGTGTCAACCAACATTTAAAATGTAATATTGGTCTTGTGTGTGAGTCCCGAATGCTTTGGCTGCAAAGTTTTTCAGGGGGATGGGAGCGATCGCACTGGGCCTAAAACAGCCGGAGATGGGAGCGATCGCACTGGGTCTCAAATAGGCAATTGAACAGGTTCTCAATCGCTGACTACTGTAACTTCACAGATAGTAGAAATAGATTCCGGGTCAGGTAAAATACGCACGCGGGCGAATTTTAAACCGCTGACTCCTTGGAGTGATTCTACCATACCAGTCTGAACTTTTGGCTCTACCCAACCTTCGCGAGACAAGTAGCGCAAGTATTGCTGATACTCTTCCCACTCTTCCTCGGTGGAATAAACAACAGTCAACATTCCCGACTGGGTAATTCGCTCTTGTGCGTCTTTGTCAACGGCTTTTTCGATCCGCTTTTTCACAAGTTCGTAGCGAATGTCGCGAGTGCCTTTGACATCAAACATTTTTTCGGTGTTTTCGTTGTGAAAAATGTCGATCGTGGTATTCTGCACTAAGACTAAATGTGCGAGTTCCATATTGATTTGAGACTCGGCTTGTAGGCGAAAAACTGTGCGGCCACAATCGCAAATAGCTCGCAGTTGTTCGTACCGCAAACTGTGCAGGTGAAACTGGCTAAATTTGGGATCGATCGATTTTCCTACATAAATCATGTGATCGATGCCGTCGGTGCATTCGATGTCGCAGTAGTGGGGGAGAATTTGCTGCATTTTTTCTTGCCAGCGGGCCCAGGTTTCCTGGAGTTTGGTGCTGATTAAGTTCAGCATTTGGTCGTAGCGGTTGCGATCGCTGTAAACGCAGTTATGTTCGTTTTCACAGGCTGCTTGGTAAGCTTCAACGGCTGCCTGAACCTTGGGCCCGCACTGCACAAAATAGTCAAAATATACTTCTAAATGCTCGTTTAAATACTCGGCGGCTCGCACCTCCATATCGACTGTTACTTTTTGTTTTAAATGCTGGATGTAGTCGAGCAAGTCGAGCCGCAGTTGCTCGCCGAGGTGGGTAGTTTGTGTTTCGCAAACGGCATCAGCTATGACTAAACCTAAGCGGAATTGTTCGAGCAAATCAGTTTGAATGGCTCGGTTTCTTTCGTCGCTAGAACCGCGAATGTCCGAAATTCCGTACAGCGGATGAACATCAGCAAATACGATTGTTTCAGCAGGTAGTCCCCAACTTCGCCTTTCTGCTTCTTGGGCGAACCGCCACTCGACTGCGGGGTGGATGTTGTGAATGTGGGTAAACCGTTCTTGGATGGCTTGCCGCAGGGCTGCAATGAAGGCGGGAATGAGTTCTTGGGCGTGTTGAGCGTCAATGCCGTTGAAGTGGTTTGGCCGATCGCACAACAGCCCCACAACACCCAAAATCCGCACCCCGCACCCCTCACGGGTGACGGATTTGACTACCAGGGGCACCAGCAGCATCGATCGAGTTCCCATTCTCCGCAAAGTTCGATCGCACTCGGTTTCGCACTCCCTACGCAAGTCTGGCACGTTCCAAACTTGATTTGCTGCTGTGGCCTTCAAAAAGTGAGAAGCTTCTAAAGAATTCATTGAATAAAGAATTGGCTGCAAATGTTGGCCGTCTTTTGCAACTAATAGCTGTACCTGTTCGCCGTCGGGCCGCAGCAGCAAAGTGCCGTCAGCATTGAAAAGCGATCGCAAACACCGATCAATTTTCTCAAATTTGTCTGGTCGCAGCATCGAATCTTGATCGATCAATAACTGAGTCAGTCGGCGAATTTGCTCCTGCACAGTGACATCAAAACCTTCTAGCAACAGCAAGCCTTCTACGCGATAATTATCCAACTGCAATCGATCGGCTAAATTCTCCAGTTGATTCGGCTGCATCAGCCAAGCTTCCCGTTCCGCTACAGGCATTAATCTTAAAGAAACATCTGCGAATTCATCTATTTTTGAGTCAATTCGAGTAATTTTCAACTGTTCCGAACCCAGCCAAAATTCTATAAATCTGGGTTCTCGGTGTTTGGGGTTTTTTACACTCGCAGTGACAGGTTCTTCTAGCACCCGCAAACCATCAATGTCAATTTGATAATATTGCTTAAATACCCAGTGCAAAAGATGGCGGCGGTACAATTGTTCTGCTGTTTTGCCGCCCCAATCCTCGAACAGTTCCAGCAGAGTGATGTCGGTTTCTGCAAACAAACCGTTGATAGATTGAGTTGCCAAGGACGTTTCTTCCCAACCGGCCAAGCGGCAAAATGCTGCGTTAGCGTACCGCAGGGCAAAAGTTCCCGGTTGCATTACTGCGATTAAAACGCGGCGATCGCCGAGAAATTGAAACAATCGCTGTAAATCTTGTTTCCACGTTTTCAAGGGTTCAATTTCAGCAGATTTACTGGGTACTTGGGCCGCCAAAGCTTCGAGTAGCTGTTCCATGCTTGGTTCGCTTGACATCTTGTCACTGTCTTGCTCTGTTTGAGCGATACTTGCGGTTGACCGTGATTTTACGGAGTTATTGTTGTTTTGAGGGGAAGGCGATTTAGGAGTAGACATAAGCAAAACACCTGAAAGCAGTGGATTTTGTTAAAAAATGAGCGAACGGGGATTTAGAGCGAATGTAAAGAACTTAGATCTTGTTTGTAAAGTTTGTGTATTGGTCTCGGAAACTAAGTGTATTTTTGGACGATCGCCCCAGAAACTTTTACTTTGCTTGACAAACAACCTCTGAGTCTCGACGTTATAGGTGATATTAACGTGTTTGCGGCCTGACGGGTCACACCCATTATAGGCGGTGAGCCGTAGCGGATACTGTCAGCGACTAATGCTATTTGACTCCTCGGCGAAATAGCAGCTTTGGCTTGAACGACGCACAGCCTTGGTAATTTAAAATTGTAATTAGTAATTGATAATTTGCCAATTGCCATCAATTATTTAGTTAATTGAAGTAATGCAAAATAAAATATCCTTGCTATTGGCCAATGATTTAATTAAAATATATAATGTAAATATTAACATTTTGCAAGGACATACTTATGGCTTTGACGATTAACAATCTCATCGGTGATTTGACTGGATTTCCTGTATTTGCTGGCGGCGGGCCGCGTTTTTTGGCATTCGCTACACCAGATGAGATTGACGTAGAAGAGGGAAATTTATCGTCTTTTCCCTGGGGAGTTTGGGGACTAGACGGCAACGATACCATAGCAGGTTCGTCGGATTCTAACGAACGGCTGCTAGGAAATAATGGGGATGATATTATCGGCGGTGGCGAGGGAAATGATATCATTTACGGCGGCAAAGAGAACGATCGCCTGGATGGAAATGATGGCAACGATTTAGTTAGGGGCGACGCGGGAAACGACATTATTTTTGGAGGGTCTGGAAACGATGTCCTGCGGGGAGGGCAAGGAGACGACGATTTAGACGGCAATGATGGCAACGATTTCTTGGTGGGCGATCGGGGAGTTGACGTGCTCACGGGAGGCCCCGGTGCTGATATATTTGTGCTCAGAAGCAACGACGAAGGATTTGGAGTCAATGCAGCCGATGTCATTACAGATTTTAATTTTGAGGAAGGCGATCGCATCGGTTTGACTGACGGTTTAACGGAACTAGACCTCCTCTTCACTGACGACAATCTGATCGCTTACGATAACGACGGAATTATTGATGATATGGTGATTCGCAATCGAAGAGACGGACGGATTTTGGGGGTAGTTTTAAACACAGATAACTTTGAGCTTCTCGGTTCCTTTGAAGAAGCCAGTCCGTTTGCTTTGGCAATTAACGGTACTCAGTTCCAGTTTTTGGCTTAGTTTTGTGTAGGCGGATTTGATGGGCGATCGAGCTATTTATTGAGTAGATCGAAGCTAACGATCGCTGGCGCTAATAAATCTTTTCCGCAGTCCAAAAGTCCGGCAGGGAATTAATTCCCTGCCTCACAGCTCAAGTCCTCTAAAAGAAGACTGAGTTTTTTTTGATTAATAATTATTTGTTAAACTAACAATCAATTTTTAATAGTTTAATCCTAAATTCAAAATCTAAAAATTAAAATTTGTACGCTCGCGACTTGACTGATGCGGTTATTGTCGTAGTTTACAAATGTATGTGCTGGGAATATTAGAAATTGACCATATTATTCCCAAAGCTGTGGGTGGCACCGACGCTGAAGAAAACCTCTGGCTGGTCTGCAGTCTGTGCAATAATTACAAAGGAACCCAAACAGACGCATTAGATTCAGTCACACAAACGCGCGTTACGTTGTTTAACCCGCGCACTCAGCAATGGTCGGATCATTTTGCATGGAGTGAAGAAGGTACAGAAATTCGAGGAGTTACAGACTGCTGTCGCGCGACAGTCACAGCACTACAACTAAACAATAATATTGCTGTCACCGTTAGGCGTCAGTGGGAGTGCTGGCGGCACCCGCCAACAGAATAAAACAAAAATTAGTGGAAAATCGCCAGCGGTTAAAAAATACAAACATCAAACTACCCATGAGGGCAGAAACCGGGTTTTTTACACGATGCTGTGGGTGATAAGAAATATTTTCATAAAAAACCCGGTTTCTTGAGTCGATCGTGCGTTTGGGACTCTTTCAGCAAACATCAATCCAAAAACCCCCGTTTAGCCTTAAAATAAAAAAGACTGACTAGCCAACAAAGCCCTATGTTTGAAGCCCTTGCCGATCGACTCGAATCCACCTGGAAAAAACTGCGCGGACAGAATAAAATCTCCGAGAGCAACATCCAAGACGCCATCAAAGAAGTCCGCCGCGCCCTCCTGGAAGCCGATGTCAACCTCCAAGTCGTCAAAAACTTTGTCGGAGAGGTAACGGCCAAAGCACAAGGGGCAGAAGTCGTTTCAGGCGTCCGTCCCGACCAACAATTCATCAAAATCGTCCACGACGAACTCGTCCGCGTCATGGGGGAAACCAATGTACCCCTCGCCACCGCCGAATCCGGGCCCACAGTGATCCTGATGGCAGGTTTGCAAGGAACCGGGAAAACCACAGCTACCGCCAAACTAGCCCTGCACCTCCGCAAGCAAAATCTTACCGCACTGCTAGTCGCCACCGACATTTATCGACCAGCGGCGATCGACCAATTGCTGACCCTCGGCAAACAAATCGACGTACCAGTATTTGAATTAGGCAAAGATACCGATCCCGTAGAAATCGCCCGCCAAGGGCTCGAACGCGGCAAAGAACTAGGCGTAGATACCATCATCATCGATACAGCAGGCCGCCTGCAAATCGACCAAGAAATGATGGCAGAATTGGTTCGCATCAAACAAACAGTACAACCCCATGAAACGCTGTTAGTTGTTGATGCCATGACTGGCCAAGAAGCCGCAAATTTAACCCGCACCTTTCACGAACAAATCGGGATTACCGGTGCAATCCTCACCAAATTAGACGGCGACAGCCGCGGCGGTGCAGCCTTGTCCGTGCGCCAAATATCCGGCGCGCCGATTAAATTTGTCGGCGTAGGCGAAAAAGTGGAAGCATTGCAACCATTTTATCCCGATCGCATGGCATCGAGAATACTTGGCATGGGCGATGTCTTGACGCTAGTAGAAAAAGCGCAAGAAGAATTCGACATCGCCGATGCCGAGAAAATGCAAGAGAAAATGCTCACGGCAAAGTTTGACTTTACCGACTTTCTCAAACAAACCAGGCTGTTAAAAAATATGGGTTCCCTCGGCGGCATCATGAAAATGATTCCGGGGATGAACAAACTCTCAGACGAACAAATGCGGCAGGGAGAAGTGCAGCTAAAACGCACCGAAGCCATGATTAATTCAATGACAATTGAAGAACGCCGCAATCCCGAACTTTTAGCAAGTTCTCCATCCCGCCGCCGCCGCATCGGCAAAGGCGCAGGCTACGCCGAAAATGACGTAACAAAACTCGTCAGCGACTTCCAAAAAATGCGTACCATGATGCAGCAAATGAGTCAAGGCAATTTTGCAGGAATGGGAGGAATGCCGGGAATGCCAGGAATGGGAGGAATGCCGGGAATGCCGGGAATGGGCGGTCAGAAGAAAAAGAAAAAGAACAAGCCTAAAAAAGGTTTTGGTCAGTTGTAATCGAAGGAAGAAGGAAGAGGGAAGAAGGAAGAAGGAAGAAGTAGAAACTGTAGGGTGCGTCGCTATTGACAATCTGCAAGTCAGCTTGAAAATATCACAGCGACGCACCCTACACAATAGTTTTTTGTTACCAAGTTTTACCCAAAAAACCCTGGAATTGAATATGGTACAAACATTTACTGAACCACAAACTATATCTCTAGAAGTGCCGAATTCGATCGCCCTATTAGTCACCGGCGAACAATTCGAGGCTTTAGCATTGGCAAATCCCGACTTGAGATTAGAAAGAACCACAGAAGGAGAATTAATCGTGAATCCACCCACCGGCGGAGAATCCAGCGAAAGGAATTTCAACATTACCGGGCAACTTGCTCGCTGGTGCGATGACAACGAGGATTTAGGATGGGGTTTTGACTCTTCGGGAGGATTCATCCTTCCTAACGGTGCTAACCGTTCTCCCGACGCTTCCTGGGTGAGTCGAGAACGCCTCGAAGCCTTGACACCAAAACAGCGAAAAGGCTTCGTTCCCCTGTGTCCAGACTTTGTAGTAGAATTGCGTGAAGCGAAGCTATCCCGTAGGGAATCGGCATCTGACAGTCTCCCGACTCTCCAAGTAAAGATGCGGGAATACATGGAAAACGGGGCGAGATTGGGTTGGTTAATTGACCCGCAAAATCGGCGGGTAGAAATTTATAGACAGCAGGTAGAAGTAGAAATATTAATCGATCCAGCCGAGTTGTCCGGTGAAGATATATTGCCCGGATTTGTGCTAAATTTGAGGCGCGTGTGGCGTTAAAAAGCTTCTAATTGTGATTTGTCGTTTTTCACGCGCAGCCTCTCTAAACACTTGGAATTGCTTGTCTGAATTCGCGCATGGCTTGAAGGTGATTTTCCATATTGATACACCGCGCCAATAGTACAATATCTAAGTCTGGGAGAACACCAGAGCGATCGACCTCTGCATATCCATCAGCCCCCAACAAATACATACCAAGTGCGCCATTTTCCCAAAACCAAACTTCAGGAATTTCCAGGCGTTTGTAAGCCTCTAACTTATTAATCCCACCGCTACTCACCACCACTTCCACCACCAAATCAGGACGTTCTCGGTTAGCGCCCAATTCGTAAGACCAATCCGCTTCTCGCTTCACCCTTCCAGTTTCACTTTCTAGTGTCACCGAGCCAGTTGGCGTAAAGTCAATCCCTGTGGATTCCAAATACAGATTCACTAGCGTTGAAATCCGTTCTTTAACAATTTGATGTTTTCTTCCAGGCATACGTCTAATCTCCAACACCCCATCTAAAAATGACAGCCTGATTCCCGGACGTGATAGTAACTGTTCAACAGCTTTAAACTCTCTCCAGCTCAGTCCGTCAATTAAGATAGGTTCATCGAGCTTTTCTAACTTTTCTAAAGTTTTCGTCATCCGAACCGCTCCTTACTCAATCCCGTCTTCATTATATCTGCGTTCACCTGCGTTCGTCTGCCGACATCTGCGGTTGCAATTCTATTTACTTTCCAAAATTCCCTTATTTTCATCCGGCACAAACTCCGTAACAACTTGGCCGCCACCACCGTCACCCTTAACAATCACAGTTTGATTTTTAAGCTCTCCCGCCGCCCTCGGCCCAGTTAAATTAAACACCGGATTTAGTTGCTTGTAAACCACATTGCCTTCTGCGTCAAAAGTTTGGTTAGTTAAATACCATGTTACGCGATCGGTATTTAATTGAGATTGACGTTTTTCCCCAATTCCTACCACATTTCCAGTTAAATAAAAAATCTTTTTCTCTAAATCTCCCCGCCCCTGATCCCCAGTCATCGTCACCTTTTCCACCCGGTGAAAAACCTTCACAGGCCCTGGCGATACCACAGATTGAGCCGGAAAATTCCAACTCATCAAACTACTTTCTATTTGCAGCGGCGGGTCGGATGGCATTAATTGAGCGTTTTTCGTTAAGGTAGCAATCTTGGTTTTTAAGTCTACATCTACCTGGTCAGCAAAACCGCTGTCTGTTACTTTTTTATCTTTATATCTATCAATTTGAGTCGGTTGGTCGCTGTTTATTTTTTGTTGCTCGACAAACCACACTAAGTGCTCGGTACGCAGTTGCAAAACCGGATCTTTCACATTCGCCACGACAGAACCAAATAACTCCATCCTCTTCGCCCTACTGAAAACCCGCGCTTCCTTCGCTGAAGCTGTCACCTGTTTGTTCTCTCCGGTCAAATTATTGCGAACAACTAAAACATCTTCCTTCGGTCGCCACTCAAGCTCGTTTCCCCGCAATACCAAGCCATTTTTTAGGTCAGTAGCGACGATGTTACCTTTGATAAAAACCTGATTTCCTTCCTGAAATACCTGCCCGGTATCTCCCTGAATGTCGTATATTTCTTTGCCATCCTGAAACAATTTTCCCACTGGTTTCTGAACGTCAACAGTCTTTTTGTCTTTGCTGTAAACGGCAGTTTTTGAGTTCACTTTCCAGAAGGTTTCGCCCTTTTCGTTTGCTTGTTCTAGGGTTACTTTGTTCAATGTTAAACTGCTGTTTGCCTGCTGAGCGGTTTTGAGATCGTCCGCTAATTTATTCTTTTGAGTTTCTTGGGGAGCAGCACAAGCACTAATCCCCAAAATCAATGCTGCTAAAAATAGCAGCACGAATTTTGGGGATTTGAGATGGAAATTTTGAGATTGGAGATTAATCATTGGTAATCGATAATTGGGAATTTGTAATTGGTAATTGGTAATTGGTAATTGGTAATTGGTAGTTGGCTAATTAAAAACACTAAATCAAAAATTAAAAATGTTTTATACTTTATCTAAATTTTTAACTTCTTATTTTTAATGATTCCACCCCTTACCTATTACCTATGCCTATCCCCCATTTCCTATTCCCCATTCCCTACTACCTCTTGCCAAATCCCTATCTATCGTCGTGTTCTTCCATCAAGCTTAGACCCGACAGCGGGCGGTAAGCATAGTTAGGGCGCGATGTTTTTTGGATGTCATCCTTAATCATTTCTAAATCGATGTAGCGATCGGCTACATTAATTAAACTGTCACTGGTCATCGATCGCAAACTGACGACTTCCACCCGCACACCGCGATAGCTCACAGCATCCACAGCATAGGCCAAATCGCCGTCACCGCTGACCAAAACGGCCGTGTCGTAGGACCCCACTAAAGCCATCATGTCCACAGCAATTTCTACATCCAAATTGGCTTTCTTAGAACCATCTGGTAACTGCACCAAATCCTTAGAAATCACTCGGTAGCCGTTGCGGCGCATCCACAGCAAAAACCCTTGCTGTTTCTCGTTAGTGCGATCGACACCAGTGTAGAAAAAAGAGCGCAGCAGCCGCGAACCCGCAGTTAAACGGCACAGGAGCTTAGTGTAATCAATTTCTATTCCCAACTGCAAAGCCGCGTAAAAAAGGTTAGAGCCGTCAATAAAAATTGCTACTCGACCCCGATTTTCGAGAACCTGTTCCGGTGTAAAAAGGTCGTTGCTTTCTATTCTATTCAACATGATTGTTATGCCTCAATTTTTATGAAAGATTGGTTAAGGAAAAAAGTGCTAATTCATAATCTGTCATAGCACCCCGATCGCTGGCTGCGAACTATGACGGTAATGTTTCCAACAGTTCGAGCCGCTTAAACACTGGTTGGGGTTCTCCCAGAGTTTGGTTGGCAGGCATTGCGCCCCAGGCAGCATGAACTGCAAAAGTCGCTGAACTGTTAACGGCAACCCGATCGTTAAAGTCAATTGAAAAACCTAGCTGCTGATAGATAGCAGTGCTGATATTAGGAAGAATCGGCGATAAAAGGTAAGATGCCAGTCTAACAGATTCCAGAACAGAATATAGCACTTGTTGGACACTTTCGAGCTGTCCTTGCTTGTACAAACTCCAAGGTGCTTGTACGTCAATAAACTTGTTCCCGGCTCTCACTAATGCAAGTACAGCTTCGCAAGCCTTGCTAAAAGCCAATTCTTCGTAAAAACCCGCGACTCGATCGCCCAAATCCAGGCTCATACTCTTGAGAAGGTTGTCGCCGGAAATGTTATCTGCTGATACATTTGGCACTAAGCCTCCGCAATATTTGCGAGCCATGTTTAAGGTGCGGTTGAGCAAATTTCCCAAATCGTTTGCTAGCTCAGCATTCAATATATTGATAAACCGAGTTTCATTAAAATCGCCGTCTTCTCCGAACTCAATTTCTTTGAGGAAATAGTAACGCACTGCATCAGCGCCGTATTTATTTACCAATTCAACTGGGTTTAAAGTATTGCCCTCCGATTTCCCCATTTTTTTGCCGTCTTTGGTCAAAAAACCGTGAGCGAAGACGCGCCCCGGCACTGACAAACCCGCTGACATTAGCATTGCCGGCCAGTAAACTGCATGAAACCGGAGAATATCTTTGCCGATCAAGTGCAGGTCAATCGGCCACCATTTAGATAAAGCATTCTCTAACATCGGATCGCTGTCCGGATCTAGCAAGGCTGTGACATATCCCAGCAAAGCGTCAAACCAGACGTAAATAGTGTGACTCGAATCAACCGGTATTGGTAGGCCCCACGCGAGATTAACTCTCGAAATCGAAAAGTCTTGCAGGCCGGAGTTGACGAAGCTGAGAACTTCATTGCGCCGACTTTCCGGCGCGATGAAGTCTGGACGTTCTGCGTACAAGGCCAGCAGTTGGTCTTGATATCGCGACAGGCGAAAAAAGTAGTTTTCTTCGTCGCGCCACTCAACTTCCTTGCTGGTGTGGACGGAACACCGATTTCCCGGTAACAAATCCCGCTCATCTTTAAATTCTTCGCAGGAGACGCAGTACCAGCCTTGTTGCTGGTTCAAGTAGATGTCGCCGGAGTTCCAGACGCGCTGGAAAAATTCTTTGACAATGTACTCGTGGCGGCGCGAAGTTGTGCGGATGAAGCGATCGTACTGGATAGAGAGTTGTTCCCACAGCGTTTCAAAGGCCGGAACTACTAAGTCGCAGTGAGCTTGGGGCGATCGTCCCAAACTTTCGGCGGTGCGCTGAATTTTCTGCCCGTGTTCGTCAGTCCCGGTAATCATCAAGACCGATTTGCCCCGCAGCCGCTCAAATCTGGCTAGGGCATCTGCGGCCATAGTCGTGTAAGCGCTGCCAACGTGAGGTAAATCGTTTACATAGTACAGAGGCGTTGTAATTGCAAAGGTATTCTTAGTTTGATCGGTCGATTTCATTGAATGCTAAAAGAAAATTCCCTAAATTGAGTTTCGATCTTAACTCAGCGTTTAAATCTTTGATGGAGCCGCAATCAAGCTAAATTTACTGCAAGTTATTTGCATTTGTCTAACCAGAGCTATTTCCAAAAGAAATATAGCTTTCATATCAACACTAATCTTTTTTAGTTGTTTTTGACGAACTCTCTAAAATGTCTTAATATTTGGAAATTTTACTGACTTGTGCCTCCCTAGCATTGTCTGTCCAGTTTCCTTAATTTTTGGATCGCCAAGGTGCGATCGCCCCACTTGCCATCTCCCAGCGAGAAACTAAGCTATCGAGCTCTTAATCGCCTGCAAATCCTCACTGTTTCCGATCGACCCAGGGAGGCAGAAACCCCGTTTTTTAGAATAAAAATCTCTCGTGAAGCGCGAGTGGTTTAGTTTCTTGGCCCAACCAGAACCTGAAAGCCAAGATTTTTTGTCAATCAACCCCGGTTGTTTCGATGTTGCAAGCGGCTTTAGGGCACAAAAAAAACCAAATTACTTCAACTTGGGGCGATCGCATTAGCGTGCATCTAACAAGGTATTAACCCATATTCCTTACCCTGGCTGTTTCACAGTACAATCACCGAGAATAATCGATTGTTTCAGCGAGCGATCGGGCTTATTCCCGATTTGTTTGCGTAAATATACGGTTTAAAGTATAATTTATAGCTTAAATGCTATATCTAAAACCGTAAAAACCGAACGTAACAGTTGATGGTGTCGAATGTGGGATCTAAGGAACAAAAATTTAATAACTTAAACATCGGCCGCGCTTTTCTCTTTCCACAAGCCGCGAGGTAAAGAGAAGCAGAGCCTTGCCTATCTGCATTACCAGGCTCTTATTCGTAACGAGCAACAATTGAGGGTGCCGAATGTGGGATCTAACTTTCAAAACCCTATTTCTCGAAACCATGAGTCGGGCGGGCACTCTTAGCCCGCCCCAAAATTAAATTCAAATGCCGTCACAGCTTATCCTTCTGGAAAATTAACTCGATTTCCGCCCATAGCTTCCGACAAATAATCTGCTGCAGCTTCCACCACCGCGATCGCATTTTCGTAAACCATCCGCGTCGGCCCCAAAACCCCAACACTACCCACCGGCACCGATCCCCGGCGGTAAATCGAAGAAATCAGAGTACAGCCGCGAATTGGTTCTAAGGAATTTTCCGAGCCAATACGCACCGTTACCCGCTTCCCTGACTTCTCCAAATCCGGCGATTCAAAAATCAAAGGCCAAAGCAGTTCCTGCTCTTGTTCGAGCAATTGCACCAGGGTTTGCACTTGCTGCAACTGCGAAAACTCAGGCAAGCGCAGGGCTTCTGCCAAACCGCCAATCAGAATTCGCGTGTAGGTGGGATTGCTTTGGCGGCTGCTCAAAGCAGCCAGCATGGTTTCCATCCATTCTGCGTAGAGTTCAAAGTCTCGATCTAACTCGCTCCAGTCTACAGTTGAGAGTTCCGAGATCGATCGCCCCCGCAGCTTGGTGTTCAAAAAATTTGACAAAATCTGCAATTGGCGATCGACAATTGCCTCATCTGGCCAGCTACCATCTGCGTGCTTGGGTAACTGCACCAACACCGAATGAGTTTCGTAAACATCAGTCACCACGATCAGCATCACCTTTCCCGCCTCTAGCTGCACCAGTTGCAAGTGGCGCAAGCAAGCCGTATTGGTTTGCGGTATCGTGATCATGGCAATGTAGCCGCTGATAGTTGCCAGGATTTGAGCAGCGCCGCGGAGTGCGGCATCCATGCGGCCGTCTGACCAGTTGAGCTGGTCTAGTACCTGTTCCACCTTGCGGGCGAGGGTATCAGAGGGCTGAATCAACTGGTCTACATAAATTCTGTAGCCGGAGTCAGAGGGGATTCGTCCGGCCGAAGTGTGGGGCTGATATAGCAGTCCAGCTTTTTCGAGAGTCCCCATAGCATTGCGAATTGTAGCTGGGCTGACGCTGAGGTTGAATTCGTCAACCAAAGCTTTTGAGCCAACGGGTTCCGCTGTAGCTATGTAGTGGCGAACCGTTGCCCAAAGGATGTGTTGTTGCCGATCGGTGAGGTTAACGCGCACAGATATTTAAGTAGAATTACAATTTAGAGTTGAAAGCCACTATTGATTGAGAATCTCTGTCGAGAGGGCGATCGGGCAGAGTTACTTATTTAAACATAACAGATTTTAGGTTAAGGAAGAAGGCAGTAGTTATTGGTTACTGGTTATTGGTTATTGGTTACTGGTTATTGGTTATTGGTTACTGGTTATTGGCTATTGGCTATTGGTTATTGGCTATTGGTTATGGGTTATTGGTTATTGGTTATTAGTTACCAATAACCTCCCATGCCCCATGCCCTGTTTGGCCGATGCCCATGCCCTGTTTTGCCGATGCCCCATGCTCCATGCCCCATGCCCTTTAAGCGTGTTCGTGAAGAATATTTTGCAAGTAACTAGCCACTGCATCCGGCTGTTCCACCATTGCCAAATGACCGCTATCAATCTGAAGGACATTCTCGCCGCAACCTTGGAACATCCAGTGAAAGCTAGCCAAATGCAGCACGTATTTTGGTTCCATAATTTTGTCTTTACTGCCGGCAATAAAATAAACAGGCTGCTTGAGTTGGGACACTATTTGCGGCAAGAGGTGAATCTCCGCTTCTGTGGTGGAGTCCAACAAAGCCCGCAAAGCTGCGTCAGGATTGGCTGCCACGAAATCTATCAAGCGCTGCCTTCCCCAACATCTGCCGATCGATCTTGCCACAGAATCGCGGGCAAACACGAAATCTGCTAGCGGCAAGTGAGACAGCCAGCGGGGACGCATTTTTACTAGCTGCTTGCCGACCGCTCGAAAGCGCTCGAATTCTTCCTTTAGATAGATGCCACCGCCTGCATTGATGCAGACGACACCTTTAACGCGATCGGACAATTGACTGGCGGCCCAAAGAGCGATCGTACCGCCGAGAGAGTGCCCCACCAACCAAGCATTAGAAATATCTAGTTTTTCGAGTAAAATTTCCAAATCGCGAGCGTAAGCTGCGGGAGTGTAGCAGGAATCGAGCGGTTCCGAAGGCCCCGGATGGCCGTCGCCGTCCGGTTGAGAATCGCCAAACCCGCGCAAATCGTAGGTCAAGCACTGATAGTTTGGTGCCAAGCGATCGGTCACAGGTTGCCAGTAGCGGCGGCTTAACAGCCAGCCGTGGACAAATACCAGAACCGGAGAAGTTGCAGTCGGAGCCGTCAGATCGCAAGCGTGCCGAACCCCTAGGATGTCGATGGTTGCCATACATTTATCCTATCCCGAAATCAACGCTCAAGAACAGATCGATCGCCAACTACAACTGCCAACAGTCAACTGCCCGCTGCCAACCACCTAAAATCGCTCGCCCAGCAATCTTTGTCTGACCCCCTCAGCGATTTTCTGGCCCAGATACTCAGGAATTAAACTTTCATTGGGCCCCAACAAGTAGAGAATCAGGCGAGTTCGCCCCCGCCAAACCAGCAAATTAGCATTTACCACCAACAAATCCTCTTGCCAGATGGCATACATAACTTTGTAAAAAAGTCCAGGCTGATTATCAGCTTCTATCAGCAAAGCTGGCAAGTGGAAAACCGGATCGACGTAAAATTCAGTTGCCACATCCTCCAAACCCGCGTCTAGATTAAATTCCACAGCCAACATCTCTTCAACCTCAAAATGGCCAGCCAAGGCCTCTCGAACTGCCCTGCAGACATTTTCTGCTGTTTTATCTGCCAGCACCTTGCCGCCGCGAGATACTACCAATTTGATAAATACCAGCATTGGCGGGTAAATTTGACCGTACAGACTCAGACTGTGAATGGTCAGCCCGTAGGCCGCCAATACTCCAAAAATGTCGCTCAGGAGAAAAGATTGGTTCCGGTAAGCAAAATGCAGGGCACTTTTATTACCTTCGGCTCTGATTTCGATGACTGCTTGCCGAGTTTTGTAAAGCTGATAAGCTAATTTGAGGTTTTGCAGTTGGATTTCGCTGCTGACAAATTGCTCGTAAAACTGTGGAAACGCTCGGTTAAAGCGCTTGAGAAGTTCTAGGGTAGATGGTTTTAAACCCGAAGCCATAATTGAGGGGAAGGTGCGGGAGATATACTAGGTATTTGCTCTCCCATGCCTTATGGCAATGGGATTTTCGATTTGACGATCGGACTTAAATTGCGATCGCCTCTAAACTAAAACCAGAGGTCAGTAGATTTTAGATTGTAGATTTACTCCACAGATGAATCTGGGAGTTGGAACTCTTGTCTAAAATTTCTATCTCTCCACGACGGTCGTAAGTGGCACGATATCCGTTGTTGGGTGGGTAAAATCTGTGTGAGAATGTATTACCAGAAGGTCACGGTTGCGATCTTCGGGTCGTATTTCCCAGCCAGCGTATAAGTTCCGGCGCGATCGGCAGCACTTAAAAGAAGCAATTCCCAAAATGCCTCTGTCGTGAGCCAGCAACAAATTTTACCTTAAGAGCGGATTGTTCGAGCACAGGCTTGCAGAACATTTCTCCCTAACTTGACGAGAATCAAAAAAAGCTCAGACTCAATGTTAGACGACAAATCGCTGCTTTCGGCGTAAGATGAGTTTACCGTAAACTGTTGCTCAAAAGGCTACCCGTAATTTATCCCACGCCACTCGGAGTGGGTTTGTCTGTCGGGTTTTCTTTCACGTAGTCCAACTTCTACTACCTCAACCGCGCCTGCATGGGTTTTTGGAAAAACTTATTTAGTAGTCCTGAGTCTGCCTCTGTATCCCAAACAGCGGAATTTGAGGAAGATGTGGCCGTCGGGTTAGGCGATCCGCTTTCCCCAACATTTCGCAAACCCGCCAGTGGCAATGCTCGCATCTTTTTCAGTTGCGATCGGGACATCGATCTCTACGAACTCGAAGAACTTTGTAATGCAGTGGGTTGGTCTCGCCGTCCCCTGCGTAAAGTCAAAAAAGCTATTCAGCACAGCTTCCTAGTCGTCTCTATGTGGGAGATGCGTGGCAACCAGCGACGGCTGGTGGGTTTCGCCAGAGCGACTTCAGACCATGCTTTTAATGCCACGCTTTGGGATGTGGTAGTTCATCCTGACTACCAGGGTAAAGGCATGGGCAAAGCGCTGATGCAATACATCATTAAAAAACTCCGCAGTGAAGATATCAGCAACATTACTTTATTTGCTGACCCTCAAGTGGTGGATTTTTACCGAAATTTGGGCTTTATGTCCGATCCGGAGGGGATTAAAGGTATGTTTTGGTATCCAGATTAGCCAGTCAGGTGCAAATCGGCGTTGATTTTTTGAGAGCAAAGTCCAGCATTCAATATCGACGCTGCTAACACCTCCTCGCCCCCTGCGCTGCGGTAAGTCGATTCGGGTATTGGAGATTTGCTTGCTGCTGGGTGAATCACCAAAGCAGGAACTTTAGTCTCAAATTTTTACCTGTTCGCGAGAACCCTGCGGGAAACTGTATCCGTGTTTGGGCGGGGTCATTTACGCTCCAGATGTTTCGCAGCATGGCTGCTTTGAAGTGGTGCAACTATTGTCACATAGCAAAAACTGAAGGTAACTTCGGCCCAGCACCCAAAGCTAAAATAAAAAAAAGCTTGACAAACTGAGGGTGTTGTGTGTTAATAGTTAAAGGATAGCTAACTATCACAACGGGATGTAGCGCAGCTTGGTAGCGCGCCTGCTTTGGGAGCAGGATGTCGCAGGTTCAAATCCTGTCATCCCGATCGCACAATGTTAAATAATAGATAGATTGAAACAGAAACAGTCTCTGAGTTTTACATTTAGTCAAAATGTAAAAAGATTGAGGCAGTTTTTGCCGATCGTGTCAAGGTGTCAGTCTTTGCGTTAATGTGTTTCAGAACTGCTCCTGGTGGAAAAACATGAAATCATTAGTTCGTTTCGGCGCAATATTGGGAATTGTCGGCTGCGCTCTGCTCGGGCCGCAGCCAATGGGTAAGATGTCTGCACTGGCAATTCCCGAACCACAAATTTTGGAAAAATTGCGATCGGTGCCGGTATTTACAATTACAGATGCTCAAGGTGCGCCCCTGATCGCTTCTGTACCCAAACAAGGTCAAGGTCAAACTGGCAATGCTTCGGTGGCGGGAATTTTTATCAGCCAGAAAGATGCTCAAGCTTTTGTCGATCAGCTCAAAACCAGAAATCCTCAGTTGGCTGCATCGGTGCGCGTGATGCCGGTGTCGCTGGGGGAAATTTATCAAATCACTCAAGCCAATAAAGGCAAGCCGGATCAGGTGCAGTTTGCTTTTGTGCCGGCTCCGCAGCAGGTGCAGTCGGCTAAAACTGTACTTCAGCAGACTGGGCAACAAGTTAACGAATTCAACGGTGTACCTCTGTTTTTGGCCAGAGGGGGCGCGGAAAATGGTTATTTGACGATTCAACGGGGCCAGCAAGAGGTGATTCCTTTATTTTTTAATAAGGAAGAATTGCTGGGAATGGTGGAGCGTTTTAAGCAGCAGCAACCCAACATAACGACCTCGATTAAGATTGAGGTTGTGAACTTGGAAAGCGTTTTGGAAGCTCTGCGTACTGAAAACGACCAGTTTTTGACCCAAATGATTTTGGTGCCGTCGCGGGAGTCGCTGGAATTTGTGCGATCGCTCCAACCCGCCGGTGCTGGCCAAAATCCACAGGTGGCCCCAGCCTCTCCGGCTCCAGCCTCTCCGGCTCCAGCTCGACCGACTCGCTAACTGTTAGTCATTGGTCAGTAGTCATTAGTCAGTAGTCATTAGTCAGTAGTCATTAGTTACAGACAGAATTTACGCAAGAAGTGGTTTTAGGCACTACTGATAATAGTGGTAAGGTGCGGTGTGAATCGAACCCTACATAATTAGGTTTTGCATTCAGGACTGAGTTAGTAGGTTGGACTGCTCGACTCAACCTACTATTTACCAATTCCAAATGACTAATGACTAATGACTAATAACTATAGCCTTGCAAGCGAAAGATGAGGTACTATGCGGCATACGGCATAGGGCATAGGGCTATCCTCACTTTTTTGATAACCGCCATAATAACCAACAACAAATAACAAATAGCCAATCGCAAATAACTAACAACCAACAACAAATAACCAACAACCAATAACCAACAACCAACAACCAATAACCAACAACCAATAACAAATAACAAATAACAAATGACTAATTCTCAATTACTAAAAAATCTGATATTTGTTTCTGGTTTAGAGTTGTGGCAGTGGGTGAATCAAGCTAAGACGGAGGCGATCGCCTGTGACATTCCCAACTCAGAACTCGACTGGCTGCTGCAAGAGCTGGCAGGTTTGGATAAATTGGCTCTGCGTTTGGAGTCGTTTAAAGATTTGCCAAAAATTGAATTAAAGTTGTCTTTACCTGAACTCGATCTATTGTGGGAGCAGCGCTTGCAGGAACGGGTGCCTGTGCAGTATTTGACGGGAGTCGCACATTGGCGGAATTTTTCGCTGAAAGTAACGCCGGCGGTGCTAATTCCTCGTCCTGAAACGGAATTGCTGATCGATTTGGCTGTGGATGCTGTTAAAAGTTGTTCAATCGATCCAAAATCCCATTGGGTGGATTTGGGTACGGGTAGCGGGGCGATCGCGATCGGTCTAGCTTCGGAGTTGACAAATGCTACAGTTTATGCAGTAGATTGCAGTTCGGAAGCTTTGGCAGTGGCTCGACAAAATGCTGAAAATTTGGGTTTTGGCTCGCGAGTTAATTTTTATCAAGGTTTGTGGTGGGAACCCCTAGAATTTCTGAAGGGCAAAGTTAGCGGCATGGTGTCTAACCCGCCTTACATTCCCAGCAGCACCGTGCTGACTCTGCAACCGGAAGTTTTGAAGCACGAACCTCACCTAGCCTTAGACGGCGGTTTTGATGGCTTAGATTGCATCCGGCATTTGGTAGAAACGGCTCCCGATTATTTAGAATCTGGGGGAGTTTGGTTGGTGGAGATGATGGCGGGACAAGCTGAGCAAATAGCACAGATGCTGCAAAGTCACGGGAGTTATGGTCAAGTTCAGATATTTTCTGATTTAGCGGGAATCGATCGGTTTGCTCTAGCCTATCGTCTTTAGGGAACAAGCCCAGGAAAGATAGAATTGCTAGACTCTGCTTGCTGGATTTTGAGATATAGTTGGCGTAAAAACTGCGATCGCGCTCAGTCAGAGGTATCACGGTGAGGCTGCAATACCAGTTTACTTTCAAAGAATATTTAGAAGCGAGTAGAATTTCCACGAAATTAGTGCCTTTCTCGAAATTCGAGTTGTGGACTCGGGCTGTAGTTATTGCGGCGGGAGGAATTGCCTATATTCTGGTAGGTTTAAATCCCCTATGGGGTTATTTCATTATCGGTTTTAGCATCTGCTATATCCCTCTGGTGAAGTTCGTAGAGCGGCGTAATATCATGTCGCGCGATCTGGGTTTATTTTGGCCTGTAATTTTCTTACAGATTAGACTTTGGTTCAAACCTGGAATTCCAGCGTCCTATTTTTTTCCTTGGTTTTTAATGTGGACAATTGGCCAACTGCTTTATTGGATATTTGAATTTTTTGGCATCTTTCACCTCCGTAGTTGGATACAGAAAACTAATATTTGGCACGACTTGGTTACTCTCCAAGTGACTGAATCTGGACTGGAGTTGGAAACTGCTAAAGTTAGTCTCAAACTCAAGTGGCAATTTTACTCGCATTTTTCAGAAACCGAAAATTTGTTCATTATCTATTTTTCCGACTCCCAGCATTTTTTCCCAAAACGTGCCTTTAAACCAGAGCAGCGTCAAGCGTTGAGAGAATTTCTATGCAGCAAGATTGTTCCAGTTCTTAATAGTTAGATAGAAAGTAATGAAGTTAGACTTTCAACTTAATTCTAGCGATCGCAACGAAGTTATTGGGGTGGATTTAAAAAAATACTCAAATTCGGAAGAATCGAGAAAGCGCTCCATTCATAAGTGGGTATTTCTAACAGGGTTGTTTTTTCTTGTCCTGGGAATAGTTTGTCAAGAGAAGGGCTTTTTAGTGGTGGGCATTTCTTTGGTGGTCATGCCTGTTTTGTGCAAAATTTTTGTAAAAACAAGCACAACAGACATAGATATAGAATATAGAGAATATATAGATAGAGAGAAGCCCGTAACAGGCGTAGAGATAAAGGCGCCAATTCTCAAGAATTCGACGAACGAGGGAGAAACTATGACTGTGGAAGTGATAGAAGAACGGCTGATAGTTAATACTCCTACTTGGCAAGAAACTTTTAAATGGGAAGCTTTTACACTTTTTGTCGAAACTAGCAGTTTATTCATGATTTATCCGATGCCGTCTCTCTATCCTGTGTCAAATATGCAGTGTATTATAGTTCCCAAGCGTGCATTCAGCGGTGAAGAGCAATTGTGCGATTTCCGTAAATTGTTGGAAAATAATATGGAGAAAAGCCACTAAAATTTTTTAAAGAAAATGGCGGCGCAATTTTACCCTCTAAAATCTACCCTCTAAAATCGGATGACTCAAGTTTCGATCGACTCCTTGATTCAAGGGGCAATTTCAGGAGATTATATTGTCAGTTTTCCTACTGATACTGTACCCGCTTTGGCGGCGCGGCCCGATCGCGCGGAGTTGATTTTTGCAGCTAAACAGCGCAGTCAAGACAAGCCGCTGATTTTGATGGCAGCATCGCCCCAAGCTTTGTGGCCCTACGTGCAGGGGAGTCCGGCAGAATTAACATTGTGGCAGCAAGTGGCCCAATCCTATTGGCCTGGGGCGCTAACTTTGGTGCTGCCGGCTTCGCCACTGGTGCCACGGGCGATGAATGCGATCGATCGCACTACAATCGGAGTACGAGTGCCTAATTTTCGCCTCGCCCTCAAGATTTTAGAGCAGACAGGCCCTTTGGCTACTACCAGTGCTAATCTATCCGGCCAAGCGCCTCGGTCGTCGGTGGCAGAAATAGAAGCGCAGTTTCCCGAAGTCTTGACATTAGTTGCTGCTGAATTAACAACAGCAACAACAGCTTCGAGTTTGCCTTCGACTGTGGCGAAATGGACTGGTGGTGATTGGGAAATCTTGCGACAGGGCGCGATCGAGCTAAAATGCTAAAAGCTAAACTCCTAGGCAAAGCAATATGGCGCCGATCGGCTGGAGCGACTTGATATATTTAGGTATGGGATTAGGACTGGGTTGGGGAAGCAGTTTGATTTGGCGCGGGCGACAAAAAAGCTCGCAACAGCCAGAACCTGTGTCCCCTATGCCGCCAACTCCTCAAGAAATTAACTTAGAGAAGTTTGATGCCTTGGCTGAGCAACTGAAGCAAACTCAATTGGCTTATCAGATGGCATCGGAGATGAGTCTATTTAAGGGGGGCTTTTTGGCTCGAACTTCTCACGAGTTGCGATCGCCCCTGAGCACTATGATTGGTACGCTGCAATTAATTCTGTCGGATTTGTGCGACGATCCTGCAGAGGAACGAGAGTTTGTCGAACAAGCTCACGTTGCAGCACTCAAGCTGGTGAAATTGATAGATGAAATTATCTCTGTTGCTAAAACTGAACACGGCACTGACACGATGGATATTGAGCCGATTCAGTTAGCTAAGGTGTTTGATGAAGTTGATGATTTAACTTACTTGCAAGCTGCTAATCGCAGCATTCGTTTGGAGATATTGCCGCCCGATCCGGGGATTTATGTATTGGCAGATTTGCCCAGGTTTCGGCAAGTTTTAATTAATTTGGTAGATACTGCTATTGCTCAGATGGATGAGGGGAGTATTTCTGTTTCGGCCCATTGTTCGCCGGAATCTGGATGCGTTCATATTTGGGTGGACGATCAGCGTTCAATTAGTGCTTGGAGCGAGTCTTGGGATTTGCTAAAACACGATTTGGTGTCGGATGCTAATAACAACAGCGATAATTCTAAGGTGTCTTCTGGCATGAGGTTATTGATGAATCAGACTTTGTTAAGTTTGATGAATGGAAAGTTGGAGGTTCTAGCTGTGCCTTCTGAGTCTGAAGAGTCGAATTTTAATCGCACTCAGTGTTCTATTCCTTTGGCAACTTTGTGAAGAAGTCAGTAGTCAGTAGTCAGTAGTCATTAGTCATTAGTCATTAGTCAGTAGTCAGTAGTCAGTAGTCATTAGTCATTAGTCATTAGTCATCAGGAAGAAGGAAACGGATTGTGTAATGGATTTAATGGAGGGAGGGAAGAGGTAAATTATTTGTAAATAGTATGGTGTGCATTGCACGCCATACTATTTAGAGATTTTGGTGTAACTTTTGTGCTTGTTTAACAATTAGAAATTAGCAATTCGCCCTTGCCAATTTCTAATTCGATATTCTCGTCTAAAAGCTGATTTTCAAGTACCATTGTGGTGCTGGCGTTGGGCTGAAAACCGATGCGCTCGTAGAAGCTTTGTTTGTAGGTTGTCATCAAGTAAACTCGCTCTACTCGGCACATCCGAGGATGACTCAAGACGGTTTGGACTAATTTGCGGCCTAGTCCTGCACCTTGGTAATCTGGGTGAATGGCGACATCCCAGATGGTGGCTCGATAGATGCCGTCGGATGTGGCTCTAGCAAAGCCGATCGCCCGCGAGGAATCCCAAACTGTTACCACTGGTTCGCTATTGGCGATCGCAATTTCCCAATCTTCTATCTTGCGTTCCCTCGCCCAAAAGGCGGCTGCTTTAAATAGTTCTTGGATTTGTACGATGTCCGCGCGATCGCGCTCTATGCAAAATTGAATGTGACTGGAATCCCTACTGGTTGATGTCATGCTCAATGTGCCTTTAAGTTTTATCTAAACTCTGTTACTTTTACTGCCTTAACCGGTATAGTTGATTTTGTTGGGGAACTATCGACAATTAAATTCCCGATTTACAAAACTATTGTTATTCATACATATTGTCTAACTAATTTCGGTGATTATTAATACTATTTTGTGTAAATCTTGTGAAAAAAGTCGGACGGCGGTTGAAACCGCTGCTTCTCAAGCAAAGTCTGCCTCTGCGGACTGAAGAAGATGAGCGCATAATTTTTACCTCGTTTTCTTCAACCCGCTTAGCATGGGTTTGGTTTGACGCTGAGGCGGTTTCAACCGCCCGTTATTCCGACTCCAAACGTATTGGGGCATTAGGTAGGGCTCAGTTTTGCAGCCAGCGGGCCGCATCTTTGGCGTGATAAGTCAAGATCAAATCAGCACCAGCACGCTTAAATCCTGTCAAGGTTTCCATCACTACTCTTTCTTCATCAATCCAACCGTTAAGGGCGGCGGCTTTCACCATCGCATATTCTCCAGAAACGTTGTAAGCCGCAACTGGTAGGTTGGTTGCTTCCTTAACGCGCCAGATGATGTCCATGTATGCTAAAGCCGGTTTAACCATCAGCATATCCGCGCCTTCGGCAATGTCGAGAGCAATTTCTTTGAGAGCTTCGCTGCCGTTTCCGGGATCCATTTGGTAGGTGCGCCGATCGCCAAATTGAGGAGCAGAATCCGCCGCATCCCGGAACGGGCCATAATAAGCTGAGGCATATTTTGCCGCGTAAGACATGATAGGAATATCTTCAAATCCCGCACTGTCCAATCCTTCACGAATTGCTCCGACAAAACCGTCCATCATTCCCGAAGGTGCAATAATATCTGCACCCGCCCTAGCTTGAGCAACGGCGGTTTTTTTGAGCAATTCTAGTGTGGGATCGTTCAAAACTCGGCCGCTTAAATCTCCGACTTCCAAATAGCCGCAGTGACCGTGACTGGTATATTCGCACAGACAAGTATCAACCATGACAATTAAATCGGGTACGGCGGCTTTCACTGCTGCGGTAGCTTGTTGGACGATGCCGCAGTCGTGCCAAGCACCAGTCGCATCTGTATCTTTGTCTGCGGGAATGCCGAATAAAATAATCGCGGGAATGCCGAGGTCGTAAACTTCTTTTGCTTCTTCTACGATTTTGTCTACCGATAGCTGGTAAACTCCGGGCATCGATGTAACTTCTTTGGCAACAGCTTGCCCCGGTACGGCAAATAGAGGGTAAATTAAATCGCTGGTTGTCAAGATATTTTCGCGTACCATCCGGCGGAGTTGGGGATGGTTGCGGAGGCGGCGGGGGCGGTGGGTTGGAAACATAATATTTTTTACGGTGGATAAAGTCCTGGTTTCTAGGACTGGGGGCATTTCTTTAAAAGTCTAAAGCTTATTGTTTGTCGATCGCCCTGAAACTACGTAAAGTTCTGTAAAATCCGCGTCCGTGGTTCGTAGTAAGGACTTTAGTGATCTATACTCTCTCTAGCCTTTGTCGTTCCCCGACAGAGTTCTAGCGATGGAGAGTTCGGCTAGTACGGATATCTCGCACCGTTCACCCCTACAACCGCGTTGCCCATCCGCAAGAATAGATTGTAAATTATAAATGTATCGAATAGTAACGGTGTTATGTACAAGCAACTAATTACAAAGATGATCAAACCGCTTTTGAAATCACTATTTGCGATCGGTCTGGTAGTGACGCTAGCCCTCAGTAACGCTGACGGAGCCCTGGCTGCTCGCAGCGGAGGACGTATGGGCGGCGGATCTTTTGGAGCGCCCGCGCGCAGTTATTCATCTCCCAGTCGCGCGCCGTCTGGAGGGGGTTACTACCCTGGCGGCTATGGTGGCGGATTTGGCGGTGGATTTGGTTTCCCGTTCTTGCTGCCGTTTTTTGGATTTGGCGGCGGATTTGGCGGCCTGTTCTCGATTTTGATTTTTATTTCGATCGCCAATTTCCTCGTGCAAAGCTTCCGCAGCGCCCGGGGTGGAACTGACGAACTCGGCAACAGCGTTTCTAGCACCACGGTATCTGTGGCCCGCTTGCAAGTGGGTTTGTTAGCAGAGGCCCGCAGTTTGCAAGCCGAACTCGACTCCCTAGCGCGCACAGCGGATACCGATACAGCAGTCGGTCGCGCTCAAGTGCTGCAAGAATCTACTCTGGCGATGCTGCGCCATCCTGAATACTGGGTTTACGCGGGCGCTGAATCTATGCAAACTCGCTTGGAAGCAGCCGAAGCTAAATTTAACCAGTTTTCTTTGGCAGAACGCAGTAAGTTTTCTGAAGAAACGCTCTCGAATTATAACAATCAGCTCCGGCAGGCAGGGAGCAGCAATATCTTGCCTGGTTTGCAGGAAAACGGCGCGCTGGTTACTTCCGATTTGAATTCCGCTCCCGGTGAATTTATTGTGGTGACGGTGATTGTCGGTACTCAAGGCAAATTGGAATTGCCCTCGGTGAAAAACTCTGAAGATTTGCGCCAAGCTTTGCGCCAGATTGGTGGAGTATCGAGCGAGCAGTTGCTGGCGGTTGAGGTGCTGTGGACTCCTCAAGCTAGCGGCGACACTCTCACTGCTGATGATATGTTGGCCGGCTATCCTGATTTGCGATTGATTTAGCGAGCCAAACGGGGCGCTGAGAATTGTTTCGGGCGCCCCATCCCCAAAGAAAGCTGTGGGGCGAACCCGATCGGTTGTCAGACAAGAAATTTGCAATCTGTTGTGAATGCCGATCGAGTTCAAAAAATTTATTCAACAAATGCTATTATTGAAAGATTAATTATTCAACGCGATGCCTCAGCGATTGGGAACGAAAATTTAATAACTTAAACATCTGCCACAATTTTTTCTATCCCGAGGCGCAGAGGTAAAGAAAGGCTCTTCATCCGGATCTGCATTACTGTCGCTCCGACTGGTAACGAGCAGACGAAAGATGATTATATAAAGAAGCGATCGGGAGCTAAATTTATGCCACACAGCAGCAGCAGAAAAAAAGCACTTTTTATTTTGAGCCAGTTAAATAATGATGATATTGACTGGATCATCCAAAAAGGTAAAAGGGAAGTTCTCGATGCGGGCGGGATTTTGATTTTTGAAGGGAGACAGATAGATGCGTTATATATTGTTTTGGAAGGGAGTTTGAGCGTTTCGATTGAGGCCCAAGAGACGAAAGAACTCGCTAGAATAGCTAGCGGTGAACTTGTGGGAGAAGTTTCTTTTATTGATGCTCGCCCTCCTTTGGCTACGGTAAAGGCGATCGAAAAAACTCACTTGCTGGCAATTCCCCGGCGGCAGTTAGTAGTCAAACTCGAACAAGATATGGGTTTTGCTTCCCGTTTTTATTATGGAATTTCGCTCTGTTTGGCAGACAGGATGCGCGGTACAATTAGACATATAGAATATGGGCGCAATATAGAAGAATTTGATCAACCAGAATTAGAGCGCGAGGATATCAATCCTAGCATTATGCAAAATTTAGCCCTAGCTCAGGCAAAGTTTAATTGGCTGAGGCAAAATGTTAGGGCTTGAGTAATTTTTAGGCATCGGGATATATGTCACAGCATTCTCAAGCAAAATAGGGCCCGGATTTTAGGGGAAAGGTCGATCGACCTTTCCCGTATCTAAAAAAATCCGCGCCCTTTCGAGTTGCTACCTCGCGCGCTGAGGTGCAACTATCAACCAGACAATCTAGATAATTCCTGGCCCTTTGTGACGGGTGTCTGCTTCTTCTGTCAGTTTTCCTTCCTCGCCTTTTTTATCTTTGATTTCCGCAAGAATTCGAGCGCGTTCTGCTGCTTCGGCTTCTTCTTTTGCTTTCAAATCGCCCGGTTCGTTGATGTACATTTCCGGTTCGATCGCGTAATTGTTAACCAGACCTTCTTGGTCTACTGTATAACCATCTGTAGTGTTAATGCTTTCGTTATCGGTTTGGTCGTCTGTTTTGGCGCTTTTCTGCTTTGCTTCGGTGGTTGCGTGCATGAAGTTAGCACCTTCGCGTTCTTGGCGCGCTGCTGTCTCAGCAGGAGTAATGCCCCTGTCGTAGTGGGGGGCTTCCATATTAGCTTCGATTTCTTTGTCGGTTGGTGTTGATTTGCTAATTTCACTCTCGGGCGGTGTTGGTTGGCGATTAGTCATGATTTTTTCCTGAGTTATCTTTTCAAAAAGGTCTTTCGCTTATAGTTTAATATTAAGCTTAAGCTAACTCATTAACAAACTATCTTTGGTTATAGTTTCCTCAAAATTGCTGTTATCTATAATACACTTATTCCGTCTTCCTCAAGACAGATTTAATGGTGTTTTTATTCAAAAATTTACACCGGGCGAGTATAGGGCATCTATCTAAAGATAGAGAATTAGTCATTAGTCATTGGTAATCGGGAATTCGTAATTGGAAATTGCGAAAATGACTAATGACTAATGACGTTCCCGATCGGGGACGTTCGGACATTGGACGTTCGCTCGGAGGGGAAAGCACTAATGACCAATGACTAATAACTAGCCTTCGGCTTCGCTCAGGCTAAAATGACCAATGACTAGCCTTCGGCTTCGCTCAGGCTAAAATGAATAATGACTAATGACTAATGACTACTGACTACTGACTAATGACTACTGACTTTTTTTATGCTTCTTTATAGAAGCGGATGATTTCGCGGACGTGGTTGAGAAATTGTCCGTCGTCGGTAAGCTGGGCGATCGCACTTTCTGCATCTCTTGCCAGTTTAGTGTGTTCTGCCTGATTTTTCGCTTGCAAAGATTGTAGAGATGCCGATAAATTAGTTAATTCTCTTGTGGTAGCCTGTTGCTCCCGCTCTTGGACAGCTACCCACGAATTCGGATTATTTAAACTGAATTGATTGGATAAATCTTTAACTGTAGATTCTAAGCTTGCAAAGCGGCTGCGGAGTTCGACAATATCTTCGCGGGGGTACAAAAATTGGCTGCGGATAGTTCTCAGCCGCTGGGCTAAATATTGATAACCTCGGATAGCTGGACGCATTACAGTTAACAGCAGTGCAGCACCGGAACTGAGATAGCCCACAGCACTAATTCCAGTGGCGGCTAGGGCGTAAAGTACGATCGCGCTTCCGAGATGCAGGCCGATCGCCACAAAGAGCGATCGGCGAACTAATACATTAACGTATTTGACTTGTTCATGATCGACAGCAATATTTTTTTTAGTAGATTCAGCCGCTTGCGCTAAAACTTCTTTAGCTTCAAAATGGACATTCCAAGGAACAGTAACTATCAGCAACAGCCATTCAAAAATAGCAATGGCAATTACCCAATCAATAAAACTGCCGGCGGGGACGTGCAGCCATTGCAGAATGGCAAAAATCAACAATAAAAATAAGCCAGTACCCGCACCAAAACCTGCAAAACTGTACATAAAGAGAGCCTTTGTGAAATGTTATTTTGATTGTGAGTAGGTTGTTTTGATATGGAGCCAGAAACTGTGACAGTTAAGTAATCGTCCTATTAATCTCGGTTAATTAGTTATGAGTAACAGTGCTAGGCAAGGGTTGCAACCAACCTGACTTTTTCATCGAAATACTTGCTATATCTCAATCGTGGAATGTTATTTTGATTGTGGGTAGGTTTTTGGGGTGTGGAAGAATAAGCTGTGACAGTTGATAAAGCGTCCTATTGTTCAACCCAGTTTATTAGTGATTAGTAATATTCCAGGACACAAGAGTTTCCAGACACCTGGTTTGTTGAAAAAAAATACACGATCTTTCGCCGAGCAATAATAGTTAAATAAAACGGTTTGTCTGTGAGAATTGCCTAAGTTATAAATAATTATTCATTAGCGATTAGCGATCGGATAAAGTCAGATTTCCCCCAAGTCATACCATTTAAAATTTAAGATTTGAAATTAGTAATGACTGATTGTGTCTGGGTTTACAGCTTATCTACAGTGGCATTCTTTTTTGAACTGGTATAACTCACAGGGTTACGCTTGGGGAAGAACGCAGCAATGTCAAAACGCTCCTCTCTCCACTTTTCTTTTGCAGAGCTGCTCGATCGCCTGCGGCTGAGATAAACTGATTGAAAGGTCGATCGCCCGTGAAAGCAAATAAATTACCAGCTTGTCACCGAGAGGGTCATACCGCAAGCTGCAGCCACAGCAAAATAGCTAAAATTAACTCTACCGTATCCGATTTCCAATAACTGCACGCATACAATCTCAAATCAAAAGTCAGCAGGAAGGACAAACCGATGGCGAACTCAACTATTGGTCTAGAAAATAAACTTTACGATTATCTATTATCTATTTCCCTGCGGGAGCCAGATATTCTCGCTGCACTGCGAGAAGAAACTGCTAAGCATCCGATGGGTATGATGCAAATAGCTCCCGAACAAGGTCAGTTTATGGAGATGCTGGTGCAGCTTATGGGAGCGACAAAAACCTTAGAAGTTGGCGTTTTTACTGGTTATAGCTCCCTGTGCGTAGCCTTAGCCCTGCCTCCTAACGGTCAAATTATTGCCTGCGACATCAGCGAGGAATATACTTCTATAGCGCGACGCTATTGGGAAGCGGCGGGTGTCGCAAACAAAATTTCCTTGCAATTGGGGCCGGCAATCAATACTCTCGACAAACTAATAGCCGAGGGACAAGCCGGAACCTTTGATTTTGCATTTATAGACGCAGATAAAGAAAATTATGAGGCTTATTTTGAGCGATCGCTCCAACTTGTACGCAATGGCGGTTTAATAGTAATTGACAACGTTCTGTGGTCGGGACGAGTTGCCGATCCTCAAGTACAAGACACAAGTACCCTCGCCCTTCGCAGTTTCAACGACAAATTGCGTAACGATCCGAGAGTTACTCTGAGTGTTGTCCCCATTGCTGACGGACTAACTTTAGCCCTGAAACGCCGCTGGGCGACTATGATGCAGCCGGAACATCAAAATTAAAGAGTTCTAGTTGCTGGGAACTTTATTAAGACCAAAGAAACCGGGTTTTTATCTGTATTCAAGGCTGCGATACAGTATTTTCGTGAAAAACCCGGTTTCTGCCTACCCCTGTATCTAGAACTATATTAATTACCGACGATCAATTACAATTAATCAAAATCCTCAACAAATATTATTAATTTAAAGTGACAAATGCTGGCATCAAATTTACAAATAAAATTACCGATTCACGAAACTTTTCAGTGCACTGTTCAAGGCGAAGGTTATTGGACAGGTACTTTAGTTGATTTTATTAGATTGGCAGGTTGTCCCGTGGGGTGTCCTTGGTGCGATACTGGCTACGGAAATGGTGGCAAAGGTTTGCCGTCGGTGCCGCAGTCGATCGCACAATTGCTAGCTCAATTGCAGTCTCCGAGAGTTGTCATTACTGGCGGCGAACCTTTCATTCACCAGAATTTACCGGAGTTAGTTGCAGCATTGTTACAAGCTGACAAACAGGTAAGTATCGAAACTTCTGGCGCCTATTGGCAAGATGTTTCGCCGCTGGCTTGGATTACTCTTTCTCCTAAAGAACACGTCAATCCTAAATATCCGGTAGAAGAGCATTTCTGGAAGAAAGCTAATGAAATTAAGTTGGTAGTTAGCACGGGCGAAGAAGTTGATTTTTACAAAAAATATTTTGTTGAGGATATGAATGTGCCTGTGTTTTTGCAGCCGGAATGGGAATCGCGCGATCGGGCGATTCCGATTATTTTGGAGTTACTAAAACAGCATCCGAGTTATAGGTTGTCTTTGCAAACTCACAAGTTTATTGGCGTGCAATAAACATCCTAAAATCCTGTAGGAGGCGGATTCACCAACTATCTATGATATCAAATTCTCTCTTCATCGAAATAGTAAATTAACTGTTAACAGTTGACAGTTGACAGTTGACAGTTAACATCATGAGGAGTGCAACCGGAATTGCTATGAAACCCACAAATAATCCCATCAACTCGCCCCATCCCCGCCATTGGTGACATCAACGTCTTAGATCGGGTATATCGGACACGATATTATTCAATTTTTTTAAGGATTGCAGATTTGGGCGATCGCCCTTTCGTCAGGATGATTGGCGATATAAATGCTCAGCCATAAATTATTTATTTACATATTTTGCTAAATTTTCTCGCCTCTTCAGGATGGGAAGCAAAGTAATCTTCCAACCACAAGCAACCTTGCCTGATAAAATGATCTAAATCAAATTCTAAGTTCCACAACTTGATAGTATTGTCAAGCCCACTAGAAGCCAGTGTTTTGCCATCTGGGCTAAACATCACGCTGGTAACGCGGCCAAGGTGTCCTTCTAAAATTGATATTTCCAGACCATTTTCTACATTCCATATCCTCACTGTACCGTCATCGCTAGAGGAAGCTAAAGTCTTGCCATCTGGACTAAAACTGATATTAGTTATATCAGATAAATGTCCTTCTAGGGTGAACAATAATCGGCCATTTTCTGCATTCCATAGTTTGACTATACTGTCCGAACCACCAGAAGCAAAAATTTTACCATTTGGGCTAAAGCTAATGGTAGCTACCCAACCGCTATGGGCGGGAAAACTCTGCATTAAAGTCGTTGTTTTTAAATTTAATAGCTGTATATCACCGTCAGAACAAGCCACAGCTAGAGTTCTTCCATCTGGACTAAAACTTAAATCGGTTACAATACTGCGAGGTTCTTTAAAGGTTTGCAATAACCTCATATCTGCTACATTCCAAAGTTTTACCGTACTATCAGAACTGCCAGAAACAAAGGTCTTTCCATCTGGACTAAAGCGAACGCTTCTCACCCAAGCGCTATGACCGTTGAGAGTTTTTAGTAGTCTACCATCTTGGACATTCCACAACTTAATTGTTTTGTCAACACTGCCGGAAGCTAATATATTACCATCGGGACTAAAACTAACACTTAGCACCAGACCTTGATGACCGTTGAGAGTTTGGAGTAAAGTACCATTTTTCTTATTCCATAACTTTATTTTAAAGTCGTCGCTACCAGAAGCTAACATCTTACCGTCGGGACTAAAACTTACAGCTTGAACATTAGTGCTATTTCCTTTAATGGTTTGCGGTTCCCTCACATCTAAATTCCAGAGCTTAATTGCACTATCAAAACTTCCAGAAACCAGAGTTTTGCCATCTGGACTAAAACCAATACTCAAAATTCTGCCACGATGTCCTTTAAGAAGTTGCGGTTCAGTTGTATTGTCGTTTATATCCTCTAAATTCCACAATTTGACTGTACTATCGGAACTGATAGTGGCTAGAGTATTGCCATCTGGACTAAAAATTGCACTCCAGACAGCCCTGCGATGGGTTGGAAGGTTTTGCAGTAAAGTTCCATCTACTACATTCCACAGTTTCACTATGCCGTCTTGATCGGTAGAAGCTAAGGTTTTACCATCGGGACTGAAACTGACACTTCTGGTGTTACTTTTATGATCTTCCAGAGTATTTATGAGAGATCCATCGCCAACATTCCAAAGCTTCACGGTTGTATCAAAACTTGCAGAAGCGAGAGTTTTACCATCGGGACTAAAACTAATATGGGTAACGATCTGGGTATGTGCTTTCAGAGTTTTTAATAATGTAGCGTCTGCTGTTTTCCACAAATTGATAAAACCAGCGGAACTACAGGAAGCGAAAATTTGACCGTCAGGACTAAAACTGACACTTCTCACCCAGCTATGATGAGCCTTAATAGTTTTAATTAAAGTGCTGCGCGTTACATCCCACAACTTGACAGTACCATCTTCACTTCCAGAAGCCAAAATCTTGCCATTAGGATGAAAACTCACACTCGTAACTCTACCAGTATGTCCTGTCAGGGTTGATATTAATGTAGCTGGTCTAGCATTCCAGAGTTTTACCGTACCATCCTCGCTAGCAGAAGCAAAAATTTTGCCATCGGGACTGAAAGTTACACTTTTGATAGCGCCACGGTGACCGATCGCGCGATCGCGTTCTCTAACATGATAAATTGCCTGTTGTAGCCCCCTCGTTACTTGTATCTGTGTCTCATTGCTGGCTAATTTTTCTAATCCTTTGATCTGTTGTGCTGCTTGTAATGCTTTCAGCAGCGCCTCAAAAGAATCGGAAACCAAAGCTGCTTTAGAAAATGAAGTTTGCAAGATTACTTGTTGTTCTGCCAGTTGCTGTTGGGCTTTTTTTACTTGTAATTGGATTGAGATTGCTGTGATCATAGAAACTGCCAAAACTAGAGAACCGATAGCCACAATCCGGGTAGCTCTCCGCTGGGCTTGAGTTAATTTAACCTTCGCCTGTTGTTGAGCTAAAACTAAAATTTCATTCGCCTCTGCTAATATCTGACCTTCTTCTTCTTTGACTGCTAAAGCCTGTTGAACTTCTCGCTTTTCCCAATTTTGAGCCGCCGCTAAAAAGCGGTAGTCCAGAGGACTTAAACTTTGATTTTTTGCCCAGTCCAAAGCTTCTTGTAGGGCATTTCCCCGCAGCAACCGCGAATTATCCTCAAAATTGGCAGCATTCCAAGCATTAAAATTTTCCGCATAAGGGCGCAGCTTGCCCAACTGTTTATCCACCCATTCAAGATTGAAAATCTCGGCATAAATTCGGTTATAAATTTTTAATTTGCCTTGATGCAGAACCACCAAACCTGAGAGGCGCAACTCGGTTTGTTCGCGACTCCCATCAGTGCCTATTTCCCGCTGCAAGATTTGCTGGTAAAGCCCCAATAACTGCCCTGCTTTTTGCTGATTTCTCAAAATGCGATCGCGAATAGTTTTCAAATGTTCAGGCTCATCCTGAGACTCCCAATTCTCCACAATCCGCAACTGCACCACCTCTTCAACCGATCGCGAATTTCCCAATGCAGATTCCTCAAGCACCAACTTGCACAGCTTTTGAGTCAAAAAAGGTTGTCCGCCCGTCCAATCTAGAATTTGGGCGATCCTCTGCGAGGGCTTCGCTAACGCACTTTCAGCATCACCAACTTGTCCCCGCCAACCATCAATCAAAGGCTGCACTTCATCAATTTTAAAACCGCCTAAATTTATCGCCTTACCAATATTAAAAGGAGTTTGAGTTTTATCAGCAATCAAATCCGCCGGTGTCGCCACTCCCAACAGCGCAAAAGTCAAACGCCGGTATAAAAAATTGTCAACTCTTTGATTGTAAAACCAGCGAATCAGAGCAAAAAACTCATCCGTAGAAAAATTCATGCTTAAAACGCGATCGATCTCGTCAACAAAAATAACAATATCTTGTTTTATTTCAACTAAAACAACTTCTTCAATAAACAAACTAAACCGCTGTAGAGGCGAAAACAAATCCCGGCGATCGCGCCACCAACTCCGCCAATTAACTTTATTGCCTAGCTGACAGCTACTGACCAAAGAATTAACAATACCAGCATACCACTTTTCCGCAGTTACATCCTCCTTACCAATCCCAGTTAAATCGATAAAAGCGCAAACAGTACCTTCAGCTTGCAATCTTTGCATAGCCCGCACCCGCAAACTAGATTTACCCATTTGCCGCGAATTTAAAACATAACAAAACTCACCAGCCTTCAAACATTCGTAAAAGTCCAAGTCTGCTTGGCGCGTCACGTAACACGACGCATCTGCTGGGAGACTACCGCCAATCTGATATTCATAACCAAGTGGAGATTCTTTCATCATTACCTGCACCCATATCTAGATTTGATTGTACGATCGCAAACCTGACTATGTAGAGATTTATCAAAAAACCTGACTTTTGCTGATTTTGACGACTGGCGAATCGACAGTCAGAAACCGGGTTTTTTGGGCAAATCCTTGGTTATAGGCGACAGATTAGGTAAAAACCCGGTTTCTTTGATCTGATTCCTGAGTCCTGATTTTGATGATGCTTTGTCAGGCTGCACCTGATTTTTCCCTATAAATTAAAAGCCTGAAGCTATTTATCAGTTCCTACAATACCTGATTTTATCACCATTGCCGTTCAAGAGTTTTAGCACGAAACTGATAACAGGAAGCAAAAGGTGCAGCAAACAAATACAAACACTTATCGCTTCCGCAAACTCAGAAAATCATCACAAATAGGAACTACTCCCATGACAGCACTTAGAACGATCGCCGATGCTAACATTTTTACCCCTAGATTCGGTTTGATTGAAGACTTGACCGACGTTCCTCGAACCAATCCCGATGACGAGCCCAAGCCTAATAATTCCGGTTTGATTGAAGACTTTACCGACGTTCCTCGGCCAGACATCAATGATAACTTAATAGTAGAAACACGTAAAATAATCGCCTCTGACCGTAACTTTGCTAACAGCTTGTTCGGCAGCTTCGATAAAATCGGTGGCTTACCCAATGACAACATAACGGGAACAGCAGGAGCTGACTATCTAATCGGGAGTGATGACAATCAGGTTCGCGATGCAATCTTTGGCGGTGGCGGTGCAGATACACTCAAAGGTCTTGACGGTGACGACTTCCTGTTTGGCGGTAGCGGTAAAGATCAGCTTTGTGGCGGCCGCGGTTCCGACTGGTTGGAAGGCAATAGTGGCGATGATATTCTCATCGGCCACACCAACGGGCCAGGACAATATGATTCTTATGAAATCGACACCTTGATTGGTGGTTCGGGAGCAGATACATTCTCGCTAGTTATGAACGGTGGCCCAGACCCTAAACTTCCTTACTTAGATGGCTTAGGCGAGACTGCTTATGCGATTATTCGGGACTTTAAGAAATCTGATGGGGATGCAATCTTAATGCTGGGTAAAAAGCAAGATTACGAATTTACATCGGGCCAATACGGTTATGGGAATCAGTCACTCAAAGACACGAAAATATTTTATCAAGGTGACATGATTGCTGTAGTTGCAGATAACATGGCTGCGGATTTAACCCTGTCATTCGTCTAATTCTATCTGTAGGTTTTGCATTACCAGCTATTGGTGTCAACTTTCCACATTTTTTCGCGAAGTCCGGCGGGGATTTAAACCCCCGCCTTATAGCTTAAGTCCACTTGCATAAAACTGAAAAACTCATACCAAATCCGCTATTCATGTGAATTATTCATCTCTCTCTTGTCTCCCTCTGCGTTCTCTGTGTCCTCTGCGGTTAAATCATTCCGATCCAACCGGAAACCATATCAAAGCGATATCTACAGCAATCGCGGTCGATCGACCGAACAGCATCTGATACAATAAACTGCAAACCATGCTTTTCAACCTAAAACACGGCAAAAATACTCGCGGTACAAATTGCAGCGCGGCATGACATAATTGTTTTGCCGCCCCACAATTCCCATACTGTGCAACTTGTAAATTTGCATTGAATCTAATTCAACTGCTTCCGGGGAATTTACAACTTTTTTCAAAGCTAAAGCTAATTCGGGATTTTGTTGCAGAATCTCTAAATGCTTCCGCAAATGATTGCTGTAGATTCCCGATTCTGAGGCAGCATTTTCTAATAGCTGATTTAATGAAATTTTGCCACAACTAACCTCATACATTGCCAATCTTACTAAATAAGGATGTCCGCCGATCGCACTTATCAACTCTTGAAACTGTCCATCACCCCAATCCAAGCCGTGAACCCCAGCCAAATCGTGGATTTGCTGGCTGTCAAACTCCTGCAGTTCCACGGGCACTCCCGCATTAAACGGAGATTGATTCATATCCAAAGGAATATAAACCTCCGTAGAATGCGCCATTACCAACCGTAAATTTTTCCAGATATCAGAAATTTTGGCTTTTTCGTGCCAGCTTCGCAGCATCCCCAGAAAATCTTCAACTACTTCTGTGTAGGGAAATATGCGATCGACTTCATCCAATCCCAACACTAGAGGAGTTGCTATTTCTGCCAGCAAATACTCTTCAAAGTATACAGTACAGTTATCGTTGCTGCCCAAAATATCCGTATCCCAATACTCGTTTAACTTATTTTCTAACTTTAACTGCCGGCTTACCATCAAGCACATCCAACGCAAAAATTTATCAAGATTTGTTAAAATTCCTCGATCGGCGGCGCTCAAATCCAAATAAACTGCGTGATAATTTTCTCGGACAGCGCGAGCTAAAATCCGGTTCATCAGTGAAGTTTTACCCATCATCTCCGGGGCCTTAATCCGAATCAGAGAACCGGGTTTGACAACCGTTTCCTCGCAGAGAGAGTCGATGCTGGAACGCTCTATATAAAAAGGTGAATCTAAGGCTACTGAACCTTCGGGGAATTGCAAATTTGCCGCCGTCGGTAATGTTGGCGAGGGCGGATTTGCAGACAAAGATTGACTGGGTTCTGCTTCATAAGCTCTCCTCAGCGCTTCTTTGAAATTTTTCTTAGTAATTCTTTCTCCCAAAGCTTCAGAAAGCTTGTGCCACAATTTGTTACCGACATCTTTGTTGAGGTATTCAGCGCTGTAGCCGTAGGTTTTGGCGATTTCATCGTAACTTTTGCCTTCCCAAGAACCTTGCAGGACTTTCGTTTCGAGGTCGCTGAGATATTTGCCAGTGTTTTGGGCAAAAATGCGATCGGCAGATTCTTTGGTTTTGCTCCAAGATAATTCTAATTCTGAGTTCATGGGCTCGCCCGTGAGTACGTATATACGTAAGTATGCAGACTATTGCCAGAGAAGAGTTGTTCCTCCATCGGGAAATTACCCTGACTTTTCCCTATTTTAACTGATTTAAGCTGAGTTTTTACTGTAAATCATTGTTGCCAGCCATTTTTTAGTTCTTTAAACACCTGATTTTATTCCCATTGTCGCTTGCTTGACGAAAGGAGAAACTAGACACATCAAGCAAGTTAGTTGAGTCTTTCTCACCCTTGCACCACTTGAAAAGTAAACAGGAGTCACAAAAATGTCATCAGTTATCAACGGTACAGACTACGACGACAACAACACTGTCAACGGCGACGGTCAATTCCACAAATCCTTAGTTGGACAAAATTGGACAATCAACAACCAAGGTCAAATTCAGCTTTCAAATGATACAATTTACGGCAATAAAGGCGATGATATCTTGTCCGGTCTCGCGGGAGACGACCTCCTCGACGGTGGCTTCGGTAGCGATAAGTTAGATGGCGGCGCCGGTAATGATAAATTATACGGCGAAGCTGGCGAAGATATGCTGTATGGAGGTGCTGGGCAAGACTTTCTGTCCGGCGGATTTCACAACGATTATTTATTCGGAGGAAGCGGCAAAGACTATCTCATCGGCGGCGACGGTAACGATTACCTTGACGGTGCTAATTTTTCGGGTGCTGGTAACGGTATCGGCGGCGGTACTGAATCGGATTCTCTCGCAGGCGGCGCGGGTGCGGACACATTTGTACTCGGCAACGTTAACAATGTTTACTATCTCGGCACCGGCTATGCTACGATTACCGATTTTACTTTAGGTCAAGACAAAATTCAAATTAAAGGCAATTTCGCAGACGGCTATTCTCTCAAAGTTGGCGAGTGGAACGGCAATAATGTTCAAGATACTGGTATCTTCTACAAGGACAATTTGATTGGGGTTGTGCAAGACCAAAAATTAATTAATGTCAACCCAAATCTAGTATTCTCATCCGCACCTCCCGTCCCTCTATAGTAGAGTTAAATTGCAAATATCGCTTGCCTATCTTGAAATAATCTGGGTCTATCACTGTTGCGTCTGCCCGATATCTGCGGTTGACTTCATCTATCAAATTACGTTGACAATCGCTACGAAAGGGCGGGAAATTGAGTACCGCCCTTTATTTTAAAACCAGAGGCTTTTATGATAAAAATTGCTTTTAATCAACTCAAATTTAACAGATTTTTTTACACAAATCTAACCTTAATTTGTGCTATCCTCTTAGGAGGCTTTGGAAAAGTTTTTGAGTCGAACAACAACACAGCTTTAGCAGAAGAAAGCATCCCCGTTAGCGGTAGCGGTGACGCGCAACTCCAGCCGATTTTGCAATCCCTGACAGAGTTCATGCGCTACCGCTGCGTCGGTGCGGCTGTCCTCGGTGTTTCTGTCAAAGGTAAGCCCGTGGGTGTTTGGGGCTTGGGGCGCATGAAAGGCCGATCGACCTTGAACGCAAATCCGGCTTGCGGCGACGATATGCAGGCTCCTCAAAGCGCGATCGTACCCGCAGATACCCCCATGCGTATGGGCAGCATCAGCAAGCCTGTTACCTTTGCAATGGTGCGCTGGGCGCTGAAACAGACGGCGCGCGATCGGGCTGGCTTAGAACTGACTGACGAGCAAATCGAAGGAATGAAATTGTTCGATCCCCAGCATTATCCGCCCCTAATTCCCGGTTTGAACAAGCAATATCCAGTCGCGATTATCCCTGAAAAATTGCACGCCGTATTTTCGGGGAAAGTCAAATTTCCCGTAGCAATTAAAGACCGTAATTGTAGCAATCTCAACTCAGGATTTGCCGACAAACAGTGGCAAAACGTCACCCTCGGACACCTGCTCTCGCACCGCTCGGGACTTCAGCGCAGCGCCCCCAGATACGGTCAAGATGTAACTGCAAATTTGCCAGTGCTTCGGAATTTGAAAACAGCAGCAGATTTTCAATCGCAAGAACAGCTACTTATCAATGAATGGGGAAACAAATCTGTCGGTTCAGCTAAAACTCAACTGGGAATTTCCCCTAACGCAGGCTATTTTTTGCCAAGTCCTAATTTAGAAGAAACTATGCTGGTTTTGGCTGGGCGATGCCTTCAGTATCCCCTCGGTCAATATCATTATTCCAATACCAGTCCGGCATTTCCTACGATTATTATGCAGCAGCTTGTAGCTTCTGGCAGATATGCTGCTAAAACGGGTAAACCAGAAACTCATCAAGGCTCTGCTTTGGAGCTTTTTTTCAAAACAGAGTTGGGAATTCCTACTACGTCTAACAACGGAATTTTTATGACCCAAGAAGTAGAAAATTTTAGCAGTCGCGAACCGGAAAAGCGCCACTGGAACGGAAAGAATTACTACGGTAAGGGATGGGATTTGAAGCGACCGCACTGCATTTGGAAGGGTAACTTTTGCGATTTTTCTAGCTGGATAAATACCAAGCCGGGGAGGATAAATTGGTCTTGGAATTTAAGCCAGGTTCTTTTTTCCCGCAGAAACACAGATCTGAGTCCCGGCACCGGTTCGCTAGCTGCAGAAGCTGGAGTTTTTCTCAAATTTATGTCACAATATTGGGTGGGTGGTTATGAGAATAACCCGCGCATTGGGGAAAAGCGAAATAATGTTTGGAATCGATATACTGCTCACAATGGAGCGCTTGATGGTACTCATGCTTGGGCAATTCAACTAGGGGGAAAGAATAATCCGAAGGAGTGGAAATTGCCGCCTGTGGACGATGGAGGTCACATCCTTGATGATTTTGCTAATTTGAAGATGTATGCGGGTGTGTTGCCGGATGGAGTTGATATTTTTGTGGCGGTGAATCAAAGGGCGGACAAGAAATGTGTAGAGGCTAAGGGTTACAATTGCGGGGATGCTTACGGACTTTTGGATAATTTTATTTTGTACGGTGCTTCTCGGGTAAATTGGAATAGGGTTGCACCGAGTGCTGATGTCAAATAATATTGATAAATCATATCAATTTCGGTTGCACTCATATATATGAATGTTGACTGTGGACTGTTGACTGTTGACTGTTGACTGTTAAGTTATACCAATTTCATAAAGCTAGATATGACCCCCCCAACCCCCCCTTAGTAAGGGGGGGTTGGGGGGGTCATCTATAGTACATCTTTAGAAAAATGGTATTAAGAGGGCGGGCACGCACCATCCACCGCCCCTACTGACTGTTGACTCAATTTTATTATTCCGATGCAACCGGAAACGATATCATATCGTGTCCGAGCGATTGACCGCAATAAAATTAGTTCGTAGGGCAGACTCAATTCCGCACTACGAACTGTTTTTGTTATAGAAATCGCTCGGACATAATATCAACGGCAGAAGCGAGGCATATCGACACAGAGAAGCGCCGATAATTTCACAAAACTCTGCAATTTTTGCCAGAAATTTAGGGTAAAATTAAGACTCAATTTAAATATGAGTTTTTGAACAGCCCCATGAATTTCCGCTTCCGATTGTGTACTTCCATCAGTTGAGCGCGATAAGCAGACCACTCAACTTTTTGCCCAGCTTGTATATAGGCAGCACGGGCTTTTTCTAGCCACTTAATCGCACTATCGTACTCGGCTGATTTCATTGCATTTAGAATCGATTCAGCGCGCCGACAAGCATTGACGATTACCCAATCTGGGCGATGGGGAATTGCCGCCATCATCACTCGATGAACCAGTTCGGAACTGTAAGATGTTTCTACAAGGGCGATCGCCTCTTCAATCATTTTTTCATGCAGAAAAATATCAACCTTTGCTTCGGCAGAATTGTAGTTTTGAATGGTTCTTACAATTGCCAATAAATCTGCTCTCAAAGTTGACCAATTATCTCCTGACAACTCCTGCAATAAAAGATAATCATTCAAGGAAGGTTGAATTTCAAAAATTTTAAGCTTAGCATTAAACGCAGATTCTTTTTCGCCCAATTCATCGGCTAATTCACTCATACAAATTGCCAGTTTGTAGGTAAGATTGCCGGGTAAATTCAACCCAGCTTGACAAATTTTTAGAGCTTCTTCTGAATATCCGTCTTCTTGTAAAATTTGAACTAGAGCAAAAGCCTCTTCGACTGATGTCATCTCGGTTCCCGCAGCTTTCACAGCTTCTTCTATTCTCCCCAAACGAGCTAACATGGTCAGATATTGTTGAATACAGCCTTCTGCTTTGGCTAGGTATAAGTATTCTTTGTCACGGTTCTGGCGATCGAGAATTTGCAAGCGAGTCAAGGTTAATTCACGAGCATAATCTGGTGAATCATCAGCCCACATTCCTGTCCCAGTAAGGTTTCCTTCCAATATCTGCTGGAGTGGCGGGTAGTCCCAACCTTGGCGTAAAGCTTCCAAACTCATGCTGAAATCACAATCCCATTCATCGTTCCAACCTTCTAACATCACCTGAAAATCTATTTCTTCCTCAGCAGTTAGTTCGGCGGTCAAAATGGCTGCTGTCCAAGCTTCATTCAAAGCATTGGTGATTTGATAACTTTCAAAACCATATTCTTCTACGTCATCCCAATCATCAACGCAGCCTGCGGTAATGGCTTCTAAAATTACTAAAGCGTTTTTACCATCTCCTTGTTCGCTGAATTCCTGGGCTTGCTGAATCAATTCTAAAATTTCTTCTGTAATCGGGTCTTCTTCATCATAACCATATTCATACTCGGAATAATTCTCAGCTTGTCGGAAAATGTCTCGTACTTGTCGCCGAAAAGGAGCAGGATCGATCGCACTTTGGCGATGTATTTTCGTCAATTGGCTTGTCGGCGCAGACACAGCGTTAGAATTAACGTATAGTTCGATCGCATTGATCAGCGACGGTTCGTTGTCCGCTAAATGCTCTACTAACTCATAGATTTGGGCATCGTTGAGGCGAGAAAGCAATTCTTCCAGCCTCTCGCCACGTTCAATTTTTTCGGGTTCTCGCAGACACAAAAACAGCGTCGCGATAATGTGTTTGCACCATCCATCGCCATCGTAAGGACAAGTGCAGAATACTCCAGATGTTAATCCCGCAGGATTGAACGGCAGGCTAACGCTGTAGGCTTGAGATTGAGAACCGTATACTGTTGCTTGCACCATATTGCCACGGAGGACTGCGTTAGTAACAGTTCCACCTAAATAGTAATCTTCGGCTCGGTTGAGCGATCGCTCAGAACTGTTATTTTTGATGATTGTTTCACTAAGTTTGGGAATAGGCATGACACTAAGCCTCAGTAATTAAAATATTAGACTCGATTTTACCCGAAAAATGTCGGTTTGTAGTGAGGACTAAAGTCCTCGGATTTAACTAGGACTCGCATTCCAAACGCTCAAACCATGCTGGGAATTGAAGTGGATTTGAAGCATCAAATTTTGAAGGTTTTGCCCGACGGGCCGACGGAAACTTATTTAAAGATTCTTTGATGTTAATCTCAATGCAGGGGAAGTAAACATTATGCAGTCTACTGTGCAAACAGCAGCGGGCGTTAAAACTGAACCCTCAACTGTCAACTGTCAACTATTTGACGATTCTTTGATATTCTTGAGTTTGGATGCTATCTATTCCAAAGGCAGCGCTAAGATGGTTAAGCACTGTTTTGCACTACTCTCATGTCCCAACGCGCCGAAACCTCACCCAGTCAGTCAAGTGCATCCCACAACGGACATCATGTGACGACTTTGAACTCCAACAGCCAAAATACGATTCAGATTCGGGGTGCGAGACAGCACAACCTGAAGAATATCGATTTGGAACTGCCGCGCGATCGACTGATCGTGTTTACTGGTGTCTCCGGTTCCGGTAAGTCTTCCCTGGCTTTCGATACAATTTTTGCAGAGGGACAGCGCCGCTACGTTGAGTCTCTCAGCGCCTACGCGCGCCAGTTTTTGGGACAGTTGGACAAACCGGATGTGGACGCGATCGAGGGGTTGAGTCCGGCTATTTCGATCGACCAAAAGTCAACTTCTCACAACCCGCGATCGACTGTCGGCACTGTTACAGAAATTTACGATTATCTCAGATTGCTCTACGGCAGAGCTGGCGAACCGCACTGTCCGATTTGCGATCGCTGCATTGCGCCGCAGACAATTGATGAAATGTGCGATCGAGTCATGGCACTTCCAGACGGCACTCGTTTTCACCTTCTGGCGCCCGTGGTGCGCGGAAAAAAAGGCACTCACCGCAAATTACTGTCTAGTTTAGCTTCCGAAGGATTTATTCGAGTCAAAGTTAACGGAGAAATTTTAGAACTGTCAGAAAATATCGAATTAGATAAAAATCATACGCACAACATCGAGATAGTTGTTGACAGGTTAGTTAAAAAAGCCGGTTTAGAAGAACGTTTAGTTGACTCTCTAACAACTTGTCTGCGACATTCTGAGGGAATTGCGATCGTTGAAGAGTTACCGACTGAGGAAAATTCCGAACCCAACGGGCCGATCGTATTTTCCGAAAACTTTGCTTGTCCCGAACACGGCGCGGTGATGGAAGAACTTTCGCCCCGATTGTTTTCGTTTAATTCGCCCTACGGCGCTTGCCAAAACTGCCACGGTTTGGGGAATTTGCGGACTTTTGCGCCGGAGTTGGTCATTCCTGACGAGAAAGCACCTGTTTATTGCGCGATCGCCCCTTGGTCAGACAAAGACAATTCCTATTATCTCTCTTTGTTGTGCAGTGTTGCTGATGCTTGCGGCTTTGATATCGACACTCCTTGGTTCCGATTGAAGCCACAACACCAACAGGTGATTTTGTATGGAAACGAGTTTAAACAAACCGCAGAAGGTAAAAAGCGAGACACCAGCGTCAATGATTTGCGGAGAGATTTTAAAGGTGTAATTTCCATGTTGCAGCGCCAGTACGACGATACTGGTTCTGATTTAATTAAGCAGAAACTGGAACAGTATCGAGTCGATCGCCCTTGCGAGGTTTGTCGCGGCAAACGCTTGAAAGCAGAGGCGCTGGCGGTGCGGCTGGGACAGTACCGCATTGTCGATTTGACCAGTATTTCGATTCGCGACTGTCGAGAGAGAGTCGAGAATTTGGGATTGAGCGATCGGCAATTTCAAATATCCGACTTAGCCCTGAGAGAAATCAAAGCTAGGCTGCAATTTTTGCTCGATGTCGGATTAGATTATCTGACATTAGACCGTCCAGCAATGACGCTTTCTGGCGGCGAAGCCCAGCGAATTCGCCTCGCCACTCAAATCGGTTCCGGCTTGACCGGTGTCCTCTACGTTTTGGACGAACCCAGCATCGGACTGCACCAAAGAGACAACTTTAAGCTGCTGCAAACCTTAACAAAGTTGCGGGATTTAGGCAATACTTTGATTGTAGTAGAACACGATGAAGAAACCATGCGATCGGCCGACCACATTGTCGATATCGGCCCAGGCGCAGGCGTTCACGGCGGCAAAATTATCTCGCAAGGAAGTTTAGAAAACCTGCTGGCTGCCGAGGAATCTTTAACCGGTGCTTATTTGTCGGGAAAACGAGTAATTGAAACTCCCAATGAAAGGAGAAAAGGCAATGGTAAAGCTCTCTCAATCAAAAATGCGACGCGCAACAATTTAAAAAATATTGATGTGGAAATTCCGCTGGGTAAACTCGTCTGCGTGACAGGCGTTTCCGGTTCTGGAAAATCCACCTTAATCAATGAATTGCTGTACCCGTCGCTGCAACACTATCTCACCAAAAAAGTTCCTTTGCCGCCCGATATGGAAGCTCTCAAAACGAAGGGCGAACGGTCTCTGCAGGATGTGGTTGATAAGGTAATTGTCATCGATCAATCTCCCATCGGCCGCACTCCGCGTTCCAATCCCGCTACTTACACCGGAGTTTTTGATGTGATTCGGGATTTGTTTGCCGAAAGCATTGAAGCAAAGGCAAGAGGTTACAAAGCTGGGCAGTTTTCTTTTAACGTAAAAGGAGGAAGGTGTGAAGCTTGCGGCGGCCAAGGAGTAAACGTAATTTCGATGAATTTTCTGCCCGATGTTTACGTGCAGTGCGAGGTTTGTAAAGGTGCGCGCTACAACCGGGAAACGCTGCAAGTGAAGTATAAAGGCAAGTCAATTTCTGATGTTTTGAACATGACAGTGGAGGAAGCCTGGGAAATGTTTAAAAATATTCCTAGGGCTGGTGTCAGATTGCAAACTTTGGTGGATGTGGGTTTGGGTTATATTCAGTTGGGACAGCCTGCACCGACTCTTTCTGGGGGCGAAGCGCAGCGGGTGAAATTGGCAACGGAACTGTCGCGCCGCGCTACTGGGAAGACGCTTTATTTGATTGATGAACCGACGACTGGTTTGTCGTTTTATGATGTTCACCATTTGTTAAATGTGCTGCAAAGATTGGTGGATAAGGGTAATTCAATTTTGGTAATCGAACACAATTTGGATGTGATTCGGTGCTGCGATTGGGCGATCGATTTGGGGCCTGAAGGGGGAGATAAGGGTGGCGAGATTATTGTGGCGGGGACGCCGGAGGATGTGGCGGCAAATCAGAGGTCTTATACTGGGAAGTATTTGCAAGCTGTTTTGCAGCAGCATCCTTTGGGGAGTGCTGTAGCTGTTAGTTAACTAGCAGGAATTACGCAATTCTCATAATTAGTAAGGTGCGTCAGATATTTAAACCTTAAATAGTTGTTAAAGAAACTCACCTGACGCACCCTACAATTAAAATACTATTACAAGTTAGTCTGCTTAGTCGTCAGAGAGTTCTGCTCTGCAATCCGATCGGCTTTGGGACAGAGGTATACTGGTACAAATTAGCCAAACTTCATCAAGGAAAACAATGGGTCAACTATATAACTTTGTATGTCCTGGTTGTGGGTACATAGCAAAAGAGGTTTCTGGTGGTCTGGGCTTTGGAATGATCACTGTTGTTAGAACAATGACCTGTGAAGATTGTAAAGCAGTAGTTGACGTTGTGATTGATCGCGATGGCAAAGATGGCCCGACTGGCGATCCTAACTATCATTATCCGAGTATTTGTCGTCAATGTCGGGGATCGCGGTTCTATCCCTGGCCTAGTACACATCCTTGCCCAAAGTGTGATGCCAAGATGATTAAGGATAAAACATCGACGCTGTGCTGGGATTAGTATTTTGTAGGGTGCGCAATGCGCACCGGCTAATCTTGTAGGGTGCGTCAAAAAGTATTAAAAAGCAAACCAGTACGTATTTCAATGGGTATCAAAGTCAACCGGTGCGCAGTGCACACCCTACAAACTACGATATTTCAAGCATTTTCGGCACTAAAAACCAAACTCAGCACACACGCCAGACAGGGCTAATCTGGCAGTGCCCACCGATACCTATCAAATGTTTCTCAGATTTGAACCCGCAAAAACTGTCGTCGAACGTTATGAAATCCGACTAATTATTTACAATCCAACTCGTGAGGCGATCGACCAATGGATAGACTAAACGAATACCGCAAAATTGTTTGTGACTTTCTCGAAGACTTTTCTAAAAATGACGCAAATGCTCAGCTAATATTCGATTTCGCCCGCGATCGATACCTCGTCATGCACAACGAATGGCGCGACGAATATCGCATCTATGGCTGTGCCATGCAGCTCGATATCATCGAAAATAAAATCTGGATTCAACACAACAGTACCGAAATCTACATCGATCGAGAACTGATTCAACATGGCGTGTCTCCTCAAGATATCATTCTTGGGTTTCGCTCCCCCAGCATCCGAAAACTCCTTGCCGCCAACTATTCCTAGAGACAAAAATTCTGTGATAAAATGATGAGATAGCACGTTATTCTTTGCCCCATGAGAATGGCAGAACTCATATTTCAATTGTCTTGTGTTTCGGGAGTTCCAGTCACAAAGTTCTATGCGTATTTTGTCCCGCAGCACCTTGCGAAACTTCTGGTAAACTCATCCAGATGCCTCAGAAGCACTAAAAACTTGGTACTACGAAGCGTCTCACGCCGATTGGCAGAGTCCAGTCGATGTTAAGTCCGCTCATCGTAATGCCCGCATCATTGCAAACAATCGTGTTGTGTTTAACATCAAAGGCAATTCCTATCGGCTGATTGTTGCCATTCGTTATGACATCGGCATTATTTTTATCCACTTTATTGGCACTCATGCCGAGTATGACAAGGTAGATACAGAAACAATCTAAACACAAATTGATATATGGAAATACGTCCAATTAGAACCCAAACTGACTATCAGGCAACCCTTCGAGAGGTTGAGTTGCTGTTTAATGCAGCTCCTAATACACCTGAGTCCGATCGCCTAGATGTGCTCAGTACCCTAGTAGAAGCTTACGAGAAGGCACACTTTCCGATCGCAATACCCGATCCCATTGCAGCCATTCAATACTACATGGAGGCTCGCGGATGGTCTGGTAGCGATTTGGAACCATGTATTGGCAGTCGAGTTAAAGTTTCTGAGATATTATCTCGCAAACGCTCGTTGACTCTGGAAATGATTCGGAAGCTGAATCAAGAGTTAGGAATTCCCGCTGAGATTCTCATCCAGCCCTATGAGTCGCTACAAACCTCCGCCTAACAATAGAACACCATATTTTGGGACAGTTGGTAATTTTCCATTGCACAGACAATGCACCTGAATAGTCACAAAGCAGGATTTTGGATGAAAGATTAACTATCTTGAATTGTGGGAGACATCGCTATATTTTGCGCTTGTTTCTGCATGAATTCAATGTCCGATCGCAACCAAGTGCGGGGCCCGCTGCATTGATGAGCAACTAACAGCCCCCACAGCCCTTTTTTAGTTAAAATTGGCACGACTAAATTGGCCCGAACTTTCAGGCTACGCAGAAAATCTCGGTGGCATTCGTGAATTGGTTCTACTTCAATATCTGCAATTGCTCTAACTCTGCCGGCTTCGTACAAAGCAGCGTAGTCGCCGTTAAAACACTCGTCTGGCCCGGTTGAGCCTAAGATTGAGAATTCGATCGCACTTAACGTCTCGCAAGTCACTTGACCTTGCCACTGCCTGTAAAAATAATACAGCACCGCGCGATCGCTCTGCAAAACTTCTCGAATGTCGTATAGGCATTTTTCAACTAATACGTCGCGCTTGAGCTGATCTGTCAAGCGGTTAACAATGTGTTGCAGGCGATCGCCAGACATGGTATGAACTCCTTCAATTTCTAGTGTACTCGCAAACTATGAATTATTTAACTTGCATCCTCAAAAATTGTCAAAAATTTGATAATCTGGATTTTCGCCAGATCGAAAATAAGTTATTTTTGGCTTGACAGTTGTCGAAACGGAAGTAACATTATACTAATATTTTGACTGAAATTGCAATCCTTTCGGGAAACGGGCCCGACACCTGTCCCACACAGGAATCACCAAATCACGAAGGGCGATCGGTCATTTTGAATTGTTCAATTCTTTAATCTGAAATCTCAACTTATTTAACTGCTAAAATCTATCTCTAGCTAGAGGAACTATCAAATATGCCTGTGCTGAAAGAACCTTGGAAACACGAATTTATTGCGACAAATAGCATCAAGCTTCATTGTGTCACTCAAGGTTCCGGGCCGCTGATGCTGATGCTGCACGGATTTCCCGAATTTTGGTATTCTTGGCGCCATCAAATCCCGGAATTTGCATCAGATTATCAAGTTGTCGCTGTGGATCTTAGAGGTTACAATGACAGCGACAAACCGAAGGATAAATCTGCCTACGTGATGGCAGAGTTTGTGCAAGATGTCAAGGGAATTATTCAGGGTTTGGGATACGAAAGTTGCGTTTTAGTCGGTCACGACTGGGGAGGGGCGATCGCCTGGAATTTTGCCTATGCTTATCCAGAGATGGTCGATAAATTAATTGTGATGAATTTACCGCATCCGGCCAAGTTTGCGGAAGGGCTGCGAACTCCCCAACAATTGCGAAAAAGTTGGTACGTTTTTTTGTTTCAGTTGCCGGTTTTGCCGGAGTTCTTAATTCGGTTGGGTGACTATCGGGCGATCGCCCTTGCTTTTGAAGGCATGGCAGTTGACAAAAGCAGCTTTACCCCCTCTGACATCCAAGCTTACAAAGATGCGGCGGCTAAACCGGGCGCTCTGACTGCTACTATCAATTATTACCGCAACATTGCTAGCGGATTTCTCGATCGCCAGAATTGGGATGTGCTGCAAGTTCCGACGCTGATGATTTGGGGAGAAAATGATAGCGCCCTCGGCAAAGAATTAACTTACGGGACTGAAGATTACGTGCGGGATTTTCAGATTCAGTACATTCCCAATTGCAGCCACTGGGTACAGCAGGAACAGCCGCAGTTAGTGAATCGGTATATGAGAGAGTTTTTGGCAAGCAAGGCTGTTTGAGAAAATATTTTGCACTATTTTCCGCTGGCGCAGGGTTTTCCCCCAGGAGGACTTTTTAGTAATTTCAGTTTTGGACGCACTCCGACACTCAGAAACCGGGTTTTTTAGCGATATTGAAGGTCTTAATTAAGTATTTTCGTAAAAAACCCGGTTTCAAGTGAGTCCTATTTTCTCTACTCAACCCAGATGTCTCCCAGCTTACCGACTGCTGATTCCCTGCGTCGTGCGCCCGCTCATTTCGCTGGGGTAAATGCGGTAGATTGCTATTACCTCCGCACGCCCCCAAGAGTCAATCCAAGTGCGATTGATGGCGGGTGAAAGTGTGGGGTTGTGTTCTTTGACCAATTCCATCGCGCGATCGATGTCTGGCTGCTGGGTGAGGCGTTCTGCTCGCCCGTTGACGACAACGCTGCGCCAGTGTTCCGAATCGCGGACTTCTTCAACTTGCAAGCAGACTTCTGGATTTCCATCCATATACTTAGTTTTCATCCCGACAGTTGTGAAAATGTATATGTCGGAATCTTGGAGATAATAGTGCATTGGGACAACGTATGGATGCCCTTCAAACACACAGCCGAGGTGTCCGTGCCCTACTTTCTGCAAAAGCTCTTGTATTTCTTTTGAGCTCATTTCATCAATATCTAACATTTTATGCTCCTTATAAGACTTAGGTACTCTAGAGAAATCCCTCGATGTTTAAAATTGCTTCACGAGTTGGGCTGCTCGTCTAATTTATTGCCTTATTGATGCACCTGTTTTGTTTATATAAAAATTGTATAAGTATGGAAATTGTAAGCTTAATTCTTGACAATTATCATCTACCTTTAGACCTAGATTGTTTGTCTAAAAATTTGTATGGCTCTGATTACAGCGGTTATCAAAAAAGTGAGGTATGCCCTATGCCCTATGCCCCATGCCACATAGTACCTCATCTTTCTGAAAAAGGCTATAGTTTTAATCTTATGTCCGATCGCGCGATCGGACATAAGATTTATTTTAATTAGCCCCAAGCGGCGACAGCAAACATATTTGAAACAAAAAAAATCGTTTGCAGTTAGGACTTCAGTCCTTACTACAAACATTTTTTATTATGAGCTATTGAACGGAGATTTTATTAAATCTATCTAACGGATCGTCCTAGCCTAAAGCATCTTTGAGCAAGCTAAGAAAGCCTTGTCCTGTCAAAACTTCGATCGCCAGAAGCGAAACAAAGCCAATCATTGCAAAACGTCCGTTAACTTTTTCAGCATATTTGGTAAATCCGGTGCTGACGTTAGTGTCTACATACATCTTAGGCTCGATCGCGAAGTTGTTCATGAGGCCTTGGTCGTCAACCATCAAATTGCGTGAAGTCATTTGTTTTTCCTTTGTTGCTTTATGTAAATAAATGTAACAGATTGTTAACAAGTCTTAATGTGATAGCAAACATATAAATATGTGATATTAGTCACATATTTATATGTTTAAGTAAGTAATAAAAATTTGCTCATTACCAGGATCTGCCTGGTAATGCAGATGCTTTGGTTCTAGCTCTCTTTATATGTGTGTCCCCGAACAGCAAATGTGTCGATCGACCTTTCCCGCATCGCCGCCGAATTCCCCCAAATCCAAACCCTGACGCACTCGCAAGGGCGAGAAACCCGGTTTCTGGTCAGGGTATGGCGCAGAAAGCCTAGGTTTTTGTCGAGAAACCCGGTTTCTTTAATTTTTGGCATCAGCTACAAAATAGTTAATAAATATTATTAATTAATTTAAGCTGCAAATACTATTCAAAGTAAAAGTAACGGTGAATCCCATGACTCTTTCCACCTACACTCCAGGCTTGTACGCTAGTTTAAGACACCAGACTTTCACCCACCGTCAGTTAGTGCCGGTGCCGTCTCAAGGCTTGTTGTGAATAGAACGGGGAGCTGTCCGAACCGTGACTTGGAGCGAGCAGGGGACAGCAATCACGCTGGGAGATTGGGGAGTTGGAGACGCGATCGGTGAGCCGCTCTGTGGCGTGCAACCTTATCAAATTGAGTGCAAGACTCATGTAGAAATTAGCTACATTCCGACCAATTTGTACGATCGCTCCTTAGATGAAATTTTTGCCCACCTTCAGCAAACTCAAGAATTTTTCTGCATACTTCGCACCGAATCTCTGCGGGATAGATTGCTGCAACTATTGGTTTGGTTGGGAAAAAAATTTGGTCGGGAAGTCGCACAAGGGCTGTTAATTGATTTGAGATTGACTCACCAAGAGATTTCCGAAGCCCTGGGGATTACGCGGATCACGGTGACGCGACTGATGGCGAGGCTGGAAGAAGAGGGATCGATCGCTCCCGCCCTCAATACATTGTCTTAATTTCCCGTTAACTTCGCATTTTTGACATTTTTGAAAGCAATTATAGATTGATCTGAAAATCAGATTTCCCCGTTTACTATCAGTGGACTTGCGCCATAAGAAGAGGGTTTGAATCCCTTCTCTGACTAATAGCCAAAATCGGTTTTAACCAACCCAGTTTCTGGTTGTTTTAGTTTGTTTTAACCCAATGCTCCCTCGCCGTTTGTTTGAAGCGAAGGCGGGCTAGTCGGCAAACTAAAAATGAAAGTGTCGGTAATGACAAGCTAAAAAAAAGGGAGAAACCAGAATCGGCTCGAAGTCCCCCGACCATCCGGGAAAGTAGGCGGTATGCGAGGGAAATCCTCGACCGACAGTTTTAACAATCGCGTATTAATTCAAGTTTTATTCTACTTATCTGTTTTTTCTGTATTTGATGCAGTTAATAAAAAGAAACAAATTTAGTTCACAAAATCTGCGATAATTTTTGTAATAATGGGCGATGAATCAATATGGATGAGATGGAAGGATTGCGAAAGCGAGAACTTTGCGATCGCTTAATGCTTGATTATCGAGAGATGGCTGCGACAGCAAAACAGCTAGGGCTGAGCACCCATGCTTACATTCAGCAAAAAACAGGATGGATTTTGTTTGAGGAACTTTACTATCCGCCAGAAACAATAGTTGTAACTGAGGATTTGTGCTGCATTCCGTTAATCTTGTATTCTAAATCAAAACGATGAAGGGAATTATTTATAACCTTTTTCAAAAATGTGAGTAGTCAGTCAATTTTAGATTTTAGATGGGAGGGATTGAGAGATTTAAGAATGGTAATTTTATTAAAGTTGGAGTCTCAACCATGAAAAACCGTTGGATTAAATGGCTTCAGTTTAGCCTGACGGCTTTGCTGGTTGTGGGTGCGATCGTCCTAATCAACCACTACGGGATCGAGCAAATTAGAGCTAACATCAGTCAGTTTGGAATTTGGGCACCGTTGGTGGTGATGTTGCTGCGAATGGTAAGCATTGTGATTCCTGCCCTACCAGGTACCGGTTATTCGCTGCTAGCAGGTGCATTGTTTGGGTTTACCCAGGGTTTAATCGCGATCGCCATTGCTGATGCGATCGCCTGTACCATTAATTTCTACATTGCCAAACGCTACGGACGCCACCTCGTGCAAAAAATTGTCGGGGAAAAGTTCATGGATAAAGTAGATTCTATTAATCAGAATTACCTAGAAAGTAATATCTTTTTAGTAACGGCTTTACTGATGACTGGGCTGTTTGACTTTGTTTGCTACGGTGTCGGATTAACTCAAATGAAATGGCGGAGATTTATCACTACTCTGACGCTGAGTATTGTTGTGGCAAAACCTCCATTAGTAGCTCTGGGAGCAGGCGTTCTCGAAGGCGGTAAATTGTTGCTAGGATTTGCATTGTTAGGAATGTTTTTACTAGCATTGGTGACAGGTTGGTTGAATCACAAACACAGTTTACCGTCTTGATTGGTAGAATTTTATTGGAGACATTGCAGGATTTAAGATCCTGTCCGCTGGATTACCATCACAAAAAAGGATCGCGCGTGCAAACTGCAGTCCGCTCTTGGATTACGGACTCGCATTCCGCACGCGCGATCCAATTTTCTTGTTATCAATCCAAGAGCAGACAGAATTTAAGAAATTTTTAAATCGCAGATGCACGCAGATAGAGGCAGATATTTTTTAGATATTTGCCTCTGTCTCAACTAATTTAATTTGTCGGCAATGCCTTCAACAAATAAGCCCGAGTTCCTGTTAAAGTCGCGCCCTTGGCATTTTGGTACGTGTAATTTCCGTAGTTAGCCCCATTTTTATTTTGCCACAACTTTGCTTTAATTCATCTAGTCGAAGCAGATTGTACAGCCTATTGCTACTTAAAATTAACTAAATTGGCTGAGGTAATTATTTTTTTATGTGATGTATCTCTGAAAGTACCTAAGAATAAAGATTTCAATACTAAGTTCAGTTATTTACCGTACTCGTTAATAAGAAATTTTTCAATAAATATGCTTAAAAATTGTTTAAAAAAACTAGCCAGTTGACAGTTGGGGATTAGAATCATTGTCGCAATTAGCTCTTGATTATTTTATCAATAGAAGCCATGAAGTTTAAGTCCCTCAAGTCTGTGAATCCGGGTTGAGTTTTCGTTTGTTTGGCGGTAAGTTCGATCGCTGGTACTGTCACTGTTAGTTCTGATTTGTAACAAATGCCCCTGCGATCGCTCCTACAACCCGAAAGTACGCGCGTGCGAAGCTATCCCGTAGGGAATCGCCCAAACCCCGACTGGCGAGTCAGAAGATGCGATCGTCCGCTGGAACTCTCTCACATTAGATACACTTCGTGAAAAAAAACATCAATTCTCGAAAAAAATAAAAGCTGAAACGATATAATTTTTGACATTCCCAACCTAAAAAATTGAGAGCCAATCAAATCTTCGCAGTCTGTTCTTATGACACCAGATATCTCCGAAGCCCAGCAGCAAAGAAATCACCGCATAATTATCTTGGCGCTGATTTGTCTGACGCTGCTAGGATTAGCATTCCGGCTTTATTTTGCGTGGCACACCAACCAAACTCTCCCCGATACCATCGCCCGTCTCAGAGGCGACGAACCGGGCTATGAGGGTTTGGCCTACTGGTTGCTGAAGGGTCATTTTTTTGAGCGACCGAGCCGGACACCTGTTTATCCATTTTTTGTGGCTGGATGCTATGCAATTTTTGGTCGTTCTCCCGCATCTGTAGTATACGTACAAGCTTTTTTAGGGGCGATAACTATACCGCTAACTTTTATCCTGGCACGGCGTTTTACTGGCCCTCAAAGTTCTTTAGTCGCGGCTGGATTAATAGCGCTGAATCCTGCCCTGATTCTTCATGTAAGGCTGCTGCAAACGGAGATTTTATACACGCCTTTAATGCTTTTAACAGTGCTGGGCTTGCTACGGGCATTGGAACAGCCGCAGTGGCAAAAATTTTCATTAGCAGGTGCGCTGTTGGCAATTACAAATCTTTGCCGACCGACAGCGATGTTGTTTCCATTAATTGTGCCACTATTGATGCCGCCTCAATGGTCTTTAAAGCGCAAGATTGCTTGTTTTGTTGCTTATTTGGGCGCAATTATTATCATTACTACACCTTGGACTTACCACAATTATCGAACTCACAAGACTTTTTTGATTTACAGCGTTTCTATAGGTGCGCTGTGGCAAGGAAGTCCAGAGTTTTATCATTTAGCCTACGAACAACTACCAAAACGCAATATTGTTCAGATTTGGCAGGAAGAACTCAATCCGGCTCGGAATGGAGGACACAATGCTTTTACAATTGAGGGCGATCGCTATTTTACCAAACGGGCGATCGCTTCAATACTCCGCGAGCCGGCTGTCTATCTCTGGTATTGTTTGCAAAAGGCAGTTTTTTTCTGGTTTGGAAACCCTATAAGTGACTGGCCTTATCACACTTTGTTTAAGATTAAGGCAATGCGGACATTGTTTTCGCCACAACGGATTATCGGCATTTTAGCGTCGCGAAATTTGCCTGTATTTGCTATTTTGGGCATGATAGTTTTGCGGCATCGCTGGAGGGAGTTTTTGCCACTGTTGGCAGTTTGTGGCTATTTTACTTTGATTCATGCGCTTACTTATGCAGAAGTTCGCTACAGCGAGCCACTGCACCCGATTTTGGCGGTCGTAATTGCTACGGCGGCGGGGGAACTTCAGCGTCGGTTGAAGTCATCAGTCATTAGTCATTAGTCATTAGTCATTAGTCATTAGTCATTAGTCATTAGTTGTTAGTGCTGTCCCCGCTCGCTTTGTTCAAACGTCCAACGTCCAACGTCAGCATTCAAGTGTTATCAAAAACCACAATTATAAGTTTAGTTATAGGCATTTTAATCGCCCCGATCCTTGAGTTGTCCAGCCCGATCGCAATTTTTGCTCAAAACGCCGTCGCAATTAAAATATCGGGTACTGCTGCAGGGTGCGATCGCTACATCGGTGCAGTAGACGGTAATTTAAAATAAAAAATTCTAATAATTGAGAATTTATAGCAATTATTAATATTTGCTATAATAACAGAGTCAGTGATTATCGCCATTATTTGTTTTATAGCAGTTCGAGCCCAAAATGAGGGATTGACCGATCGCTCCCTCAATCCCTCAATCCCTCAATCCCTCAATCCCTCATTTTCCCCATGCCCTAATTCCCTAATCTAAAATCTATAGCAGTCCGAGCCCAAAATGAGGTATTGATCGATCGAGTTCTCAATCCCCCAATCTAAAATCTCAAACTTGTACAGCGAAGCCGAAGTATCTAAAATCTCAACTCCTCACCTTTTTGAGAAAGGCTATATATTCAAAGCTCCCCCTTTCCCGTTCTCTCCCTCTGGCTTCTCCCACCCCCTAATTGCACAGTTTATATACCTACTAATTGGCAATCTTGTAACAAGCCTGCGGCCGCTGGTAAATTGGTAGTGTATAAGTATCTTGCCTCAAACAGAATCTGAGCGAGAATTCCGTTGAGGGCGAGAAAGTAGGGTGCAGTCTAGACAATCGCAGAAATTCTTGCTCGTCAACCCGCAGTAGTTAGGCTGGGCGAGGAATTGCCGGCCAGTTAAAAGTCCGCCCTGTGGCAGATAGCATTGGTTCTGACTTGTCATTACCCGCCAATTGTCAGGATTTGGCACAGAATTAATTTTAAATGCCAAGATGCTGGAAGTAGGGGTGAATTTTATGATACAGAAAGTTTGACCGTGCTTGGAAAGCTCGCGGGTAAAGCCTCTCAATCAAGCTGCTGCCCGCGATCGGGTTTTTCTAACAAATATCACTCTTATGCCCGCTGATGTTTATTCCTTCTCTCAGTCAGGTCATCAACCGCAATCCCCTTACCGTCACCCCTCAGACGCCCGTAGAAAAGGCGATCGAGCTGATGAGCAGCACAGGAGCCAGTTACGTCCTCGTGGTAGAGCCGCGCGAGCATTCTCAACTGGAAAATCTCAGCAATGGGAATTCCCCACGATTGCGGGAACAGTCGGGTTTCTACAACGGCTTACCGCGTGCGGTAAAGGCCTTCGGCAACGGGCTGCATCAGGGCGGCGCAAAAGCTCCCTATGGGAGCGGGCAGACGGTGCTGGGGATTTTTACGGCGCGAGATGTGGTACAGCTAAATTCGATCGGCGCTGCTTTGAGGGGATTTGCGATCGAGCAAATCATGATCAGAACCGTGACTGTAGCCAGAGAATCGGAAATTACCGACTTTTTTGCCTTAGTAAATCTGCTGGAAAAATATCAGATTGGTCATTTACCCGTCGTCAGCGACGCTGAAGAACTTGTCGGTTTAATTAGCTCTCAAAGCTTGGTAGAACTGTTGCAAGAACTGGGGAAATCGCCACAAAAAGCAAGCAGCGATCCGCCACCCGTGACCTTCGCTTTCCCACCGCCGCTGCCAAGTTCACAACCGAAATTAGAGCTGCCGGCGAGTTTAATTAAACTTTATCAAATTCCTCAAATCGCAGCAGGACGAATTATTCACGCTCCTGCTAGTTCTTCAGTTCGCTATCTGGCGCAACTGATGTTCCGACACAATGTTAGCTATGTATTAATTACTGAAACCCCAGAACCAAACTCGACTGGTGCTACAAATTCCAAATTTACAAATCCCAACCTGCACAAACTCGTTGGGGTGGTAAGTTCGCGAGACATCGTGCAGTTGCAGGCGTTGGGAAGAGACTCGAACAAAATTAAAGCGGGAGCGATTTGTAACAGCTCGCCGCCGCTGGTACGATCGCAATCTACCCTAGAAGCAGCCGTCGCCCTGCTGCAAAAATACTACTACCAGTTACCATTATTAGTCATTAACGAAAGCAATCACCCGATCGGGATTGTCAATCCTAAAACTATCCTTTTACAAGCGCTAGATTCAAAATCTCTGCATTCTAGCTTGATCGCTTTGCAGCGACAGCTAGAATCTAGCAACGCGCAATACAAAAAACTCGCCGCCCAAATACAGCTTCCGGCAGCAAATCGCTACCAGGAAGTTGAAATTGCAGAAAATAGTTTCCGGCAGCCCCAAAATCTCCCCGCTACTGTCAACAATCAGGGGATTTGGGATTGGAATCTCGAAACAGATGAGTTTTTTTATTCCGTGCGGTGGCAAGAAATGCTCGGCTACAAAGCAGGGGAAATCTCGAATCGCCGATCGGAATGGTGGAGTCGCATCCACCGAGATGACATTAACGGAGTAAAGGCAGCTTTAGAAGAGCACTTCGCACAAAAGACAGCGGATTTTGCAGCAGAATATCGGATGTACTGCAAAGACGGCAGCACTGTCTGGGTGCTGAACCGGGGTCAAGTTTTGCGGAGCGCTGCAGGCAAACCGCTGCGCTTGGTCGGAACTCATACAGATATTACTCCAAACAAGCAGTTAGAACTCAAAGGCGCAGATCCCGATCGATTCCAAGTCTTTGATTCTTTGAAAGCAACAGTAATTTTTCAGATGGATGCGGCGGGAGTTTGGACGTTTCTCAACCGCGCTTGGACTGAAATTACTGGTTTTTCGGTTTCCGAAAGTTTGCACACTAATTTTTTAGATTGGGTTCATCCAGATGAACGCCCGCAGTGTGAAAATCTATTAGAGTCTTTGCTGTCTGGAAAATCGGAATTTTGTCGGAGAGAACTGCGATTTAAGTACAATTCGGACTCGGTGACAAATGAATTAGATATTCATCCTGAATCTGGCTTTATTTCGGTAGAAATATTTGCTCAAGTCCGGCTGAATTCCCAGGGTGAAATAGCGGGAATTTTAGGAACTTTGCACGATGTCTGCAGCCGCGTCGAAGGCGTTGAGGAATTGCGGGAAAGCCAGCGAGCAATTCGATCGCTCTACGAGGTAATGGTGAGCTCGTCAGGCTCCTTTGAGGAACGTACTGCTCAGTTGCTGGCAATGGGTTGCAGTCAGTTTGGGATGGATATCGGGCTGTTGGGCAGGGTTTTGGGCGATCGCTACGAAGTCATCGCCGCCTATGTACCGTCAAATTTCCCCTTCGGATTTGCCAAAGGAGACGGTTTTGCTTTGAGTAGAACTTTTGAACGAGAGGTTTTGCGATCGAACGAACCTATTTCTATCGAATCCGCCGGCACTACTCAGTGGAAGAACCACCCGGCTTACGCCGTCCGCAGGTTGGAGGCTTTTGTCGGCACGCAGGTAATAGTGGAAGGGCGAATTTTTGGCACTTTGAGCTTTACTTCGAGCTCTGCTAAACCACCTTTGAAACCGCTGAATTTTGAAATGTTAAAATTGATGGGCAATTATATCGGCGCGGAAATTGCCCGCGAAGAACGCGAGCACACTTTGCAGCGTCAGTACCAGTGCGTTTTACTCTTCAAACAAATCACTCAAAAAGTGCGATCGACCTTAGATACTCAAGAAATTTTTCAGACTACCGCCACCCAAATCGGGCGCGTATTCGGTGTCAATCGCTGTACAATTCACACCTACCTTTCCCAACCTTATCCGCACCTTCCTTGCGTCGCAGAATACCTCGAACCAGGTCACGCATCAGCTTTAGATTTAGAACTTTCTGTCACTTACAACCCCTACACAGAAAAACTGCTCGCTGAAGATATAGCCCTAGCATCTCCCGATGTGTTTGCCGATCCTTTGCTCGAATCTTCCGTGCCGATGTGCCGCCGCATCGGCTTAAAATCTATGTTGGCGGTTCGCACTTCCTATCAAGGCGAACCGAATGGCATTATTACTTTGCACCAGTGCGATGCAACTCGCCAGTGGACTCCCGACGAAATTGAACTGTTAGAAGATGTTGCCGCTCAAGTCGGAATTACCTTAGCCCAAGCCCAACTTTTAGAAAAGGAAGTTCACCGACAGCAACAGTTAGTAGAGCAAAATGAAGCTTTGGAGCAAGCGCGACAAGCGGCCGAAGTTGCTAACAGAGCTAAGAGCGAGTTTTTAGCTACGATGAGTCACGAAATTCGCACTCCGATGAATGCGGTCATCGGGATGACCGGTTTGCTGCTGGATATGGAACTAACTACAGAACAGCGGGATTTTGTAGAGACAATTCGCACCAGCGGCGATGCTTTGCTGACTATTATTAACGATATTCTCGACTTTTCCAAGATTGAATCGGGTAAAATGGATTTGGAAAATAGCCCCTTCGACCTGCAAAACTGCATAGAAGAATCTCTGGAATTGCTGGCTCCGAGAGCGTCAGAAAAAGGTTTAGAGCTGGCTTACTTTATTGATGATTCTGTTCCCAAAAACATTTTAGGAGATGTCACGCGGCTGCGCCAAATCTTGGTAAATCTGCTAGGAAATGCAGTCAAATTTACAGAATCTGGAGAAATTGTCGTTTCTTGTACCGCTCGGCAAATCGAGCCTGTAGCTGCTAAAGTTTTGCCGGAAATAACCAATATTTTAGCTCTGAAACCGCTAGCAACTAAGGAGGAAAAGTTGCCAAGTAACAGACAGTACGAGATTCAATTTGCTGTCCAAGATACGGGCATTGGCATTCCACCAGACCGGATCGATCGCCTATTTAAAGCTTTTTCGCAGGTGGATGCTTCCACAACTAGACAGTACGGCGGAACTGGTCTGGGATTGGCTATCAGCCAGCGTTTGAGCGATATGATGGGTGGTAAAATGTGGGTTGTCAGTCAGGTTTGTCCGGCAAGTTCTAAGTCTCAACCGGCAGTTTCGGCGATCGGACAAAGTACCGCAGGAATTCCGCCGGATGGATTTTCTCCGCCCTCGGTATCGGGTTCCGGTTCAATTTTTTATTTCACGGTGACAGCAGAAGCTAATGAAAGTCGAGAGTCAAAAAAACTGCCGGAATTTGCGGTGGGCAAGCATTTGTTGATTGTCGAAAATCATGCCATTAACCGGCAAGTTTTGATCCGGCAAGCTGAGGCTTGGGGAATGATACCCGTAGCTGCAAGTTCGGGTGCTGAGGCTGTGAAAATTATCCAAGAAAACTCGGCGCTAGATTTGGCTATTTTGGCGATGAATCTACCAGATATGGATGGCGTGGCTTTGGCTGTGAAGATTCGTTCCTTGGAGCTGAGCAATTTGTCTGGCGGCGAGGGGCTAAATCCGAATGTCATTGTTACAAGCCCTCGCAAAGTTCCGCTACCTTTGGTGCTGTTTACTTATTTGAGCAAGGCGGAAGTCTGGAAAAAGCTTGAAACTACAGAAGTACATTTTTCGGCTTTTTTAACTAAGCCTCTAAAACAGTCGCAGTTTTATAATGTGTTGCTGCAAGTTTTTGGATATGTTGCCGGCAGAAGTAGTAGGGGAGAAGTTTCAAATGTGGCGACTTTGACTTCGGGATTGAAGTATTTTGAAAATTCTCAAGAACAGCACCGCGTGCAGCGGACACCTGCGGTTTTGAGGCAGGTGGCTAGCAATTCTGTCGCACAGGATGGAGCTAATTCTACTCAGATTCGGATTTTGCTGGCGGAGGATAATGTGGTGAATCAAAAAGTAGCTACGCATTTGCTCGACAGGATAGGATATCGGGCAGATATTGCGGCTAATGGGCTGGAGGTTTTGGAGGCTTGCAAGCGGCAATCTTACGATGTTGTGCTGATGGATGTGCAGATGCCGGAGATGGACGGGTTGGAAGCGACGCGCCGCCTTTGTCAGGATTGGCCTGCTAATCGGAAGCCGAGAATTATTGCGATGACGGCTAATGCGATGCAGGGCGATCGCGAAAAGTGTCTGGAAGCGGGTATGGACGATTATATTACTAAGCCGGTGCGCCGGGAAGAGTTGGCGATCGCCCTGGGCAAATGCCAACCACTGCAGCGGGATGAATTGGATGCCGTTGCTGAACTAAAAAATCCACAGATTACTGAGCAAGTTGACAGTGTGGCTGCTGGACACTCGATCGTTCAACCTGCAGCAAATTCGCCGATCGATTTTCATGTTTTGCAAAGTCTCCGCGAGTTAGACGATGATGAAGACCCGGATTTTTTGGGGGAGTTGATTAAGATATATTTGTTAGATGCACCGCAGCAGTTAGAAACAATTAAAGAGGCTATTTTTCTCGGCGATGCTGATAGTTTGAAGCTGGCTTCTCACACGCTGAAGTCGAGCAGCGCTAATTTAGGAGCGGTGTCTTTTTCGGAAGTTTGCAAGGAGTTGGAGTATATGGGCCGCATGGCGGTTGAGTCTGGAGGGGAACAGGTTTTTGATGCGAGGACGGCGCGCGATCGGCTTTTGGAAGCCGAAACGGAGTGGGAAAAGGTACGGATGGCGTTTGAGACTGAATTAAAAACGGGGAAATTGCGATCGCAAATCGGGTAATGGGCAATTGGGAATTGGGAATTGGGAATTGGTTGTTGGTTGTTGGTTGTTGGTTATTGGTTATTGGTTATTAGCTGTAGGGTGCGTCGCAACTATTAAATTTCCCAGAAAAATCGACAATCTAATAGCGACGCACCTGACAAATAGGATTCGTGAAAACCCTCCGCTGCATCTCGCCCAATACTAATGATTGTTGCCAGATTTTTTAGAAACGATATTAACACTGTTGAATCAAGAGAATTAGTTGTTAAGAATCATCCCTGTAGGGGAGCCGTACTTTTGAGCTATTGCTTTCATTACTTGCCACTGTTTTTGAATTTTTTCATGGTATTTATTGGTTCCATAATCTTCAATGCTTGGTGCTGGCCATATAGTTCCAACTGTTTCTAAAGATTCAGCGATCGCTAACATCATGTTGGTTAAACTAGGAAACCATAAAGAAGGGTCACATTCTTCTATTTCTAGCACAGGTGAGTTTTCAACCTTTGTTTCCGAACCAGAAATGAATAGACAACCATTTTCATAGGAAACAAATTGAAGATACTTTGGATCGTGAAAAGATGGAGAATAATATCCTTTTGCCTCCTCAAGAGACAGGAAATGAATTAAGTCATCTGCGGGTTCAAAAAATCTCTCCAGCGCACAGCAATATGTCGAACTACTGTATGAACAATCGTCATCATCTGGCCACCTCATACCTACAGGTGCGCCTGCCCACTGATAAAATTCATAGGCTTCATCAGATAGCTGAAATGGAAAAAAATTGAGTTTTTTTTCAATTTCTTCTCTGGGTCTATCTGGCTCGCTTAGCTCACAGTAAATACTGATTCGCTCAAGAGCCTCGGTCATCACAGACATAGTTTATTACTCCCAAATCAACTTCAAAATGCTGCTATTGTATTGTCAAAATAACACAGAATTATCATTGCCTAAGCGGAGACGACCTAATAGCCGATTACCAAGGCCCAATCCCTCTGCTTCGCTCCGCCCAATTCCCATATTTAACTTTCCCCTAAATACGCCTTCCGAACAGTTTCATTTGACTGCAAATCGCTAGCAGTACCGGCGACTACAACCTCACCAGTTTGGATGACATAGCCGCGATGTGCTACACTTAAAGCCATCCGGGCGTTTTGTTCCACCAGTAAAATAGTAGTTCCTTCAGCATTAATATCGCGGACGATCGCAAAAATTTGACTCACCAACATCGGAGCCAAGCCCATACTCGGCTCATCCAATAATAACAAACGGGGGCGCGACATCAAAGCACGGGCGATCGAGAGCATTTGCTGTTCCCCCCCGCTGAGAGTTCCCCCTTTTTGACTAATTCTTTCTCGCAAACGCGGAAATAAATTTAAAACTTTTTCCATATCAGACTTGATACCGAGGGTATCGTTGCGGAGATAAGCACCCATTTCCAGGTTTTCTTGTACCGTCATGCGCCCAAAAATCAGCCGCCCTTCCGGGCTTTGAGAAATGCCCAAACGGACGATCGCCTCTGTAGAAAGCGACTCCAAAGGCTTTCCCTCAAACAGTACAGTACCTTGGCGCGGGCGCAGCAGCCCTTGAATCGTGCGGAGAGTGGTAGTTTTCCCCGCCCCGTTGCTACCGATTAATGTCACAACTTCTCCCTGCGAGACAGTTAGCGATACTCCTTTGAGAGCGTGAATATTTCCGTAATAGGTGTGAATGTCTTTAATTTCTAGCATGATTGCTCTTTCTGCCTTGTCCTTTGTTATATCGTCCCGACTTAAGTATAAAATTTTATTGCATTTATTTAAAATTAACCTTTTCTATAGTAAACCAGAGCATTTCACAATCTTAAAATTATCTGCGTCAATCAGTGTTTATCTGCCTTAAATTTGCGGTTGACAGACTAATTGTATTAACCGTGAACATCATCTTCTTTTCCCAAATATGCCTCAATCACGCGAGGATCGGCGCGAACTTCTGCCGGAGTTCCCTCAGCAATTTTAGTACCGTACTCCATCACACTAACGCGATCGCTAATTCCCATAACCACCTTCATATCATGTTCAATCAGCAAAATACTCAAATCCAACTCATCGCGAATCCGGTAAATAAAGCGAGTTAAATCGGCCGTTTCGTTCGGGTTCATTCCCGCCGTCGGTTCGTCCAAAAGTAACACTTTCGGATCGGAAGCCAAGGCCCTGGCAATTTCCAATCTACGCTGGTCGCCGTAGGAAAGGTTTTTTGCCAACTCCAGCGCTTTAGAAGCACCTAAACCGACAAAATCCAGCATAGTCAGCGCTTTTATTTTAGCTTCCCGTTCCTCCACTATCGCAGTTGGTGGGCGGAGGATTGCGCCCAACAAACCTGTTTTCATTCTGCTGTGCCTGCCTACCAAAACATTATCCAGCACAGTCATATTGTTAAACAAGCGGATATTTTGAAAAGTTCTAGCAATGCCGAAACTTGTCAGGCGATCGGGAGGCAAACCCGTGATATTCTTATTTTGGAGGAGCAAGTTACCGGCAGTAGGTTTGTAGATACCCGTCAGCATATTAAAAAAAGTGGTTTTACCCGCACCGTTGGGGCCGATCAAACTGGCGATCGAGCCTTTTTCTAAGGTTAAACTAACCTGGTTGACTGCTGTCAAGCCGCCGAATTTCATTGTAAGTTGCTGTGCTTCTAGTAATGACATTTTTGTTGTATTTTCTAATATTTTATATGGAAGTGTGAGATTTCACGCAGGCTTCTGACTCAACTTGGGAGATTATCGGACATATTCTCTAATGTACACACAAAATAAAACTTAAAAAGATTAGATTCTAGCGAACGGCGAGGGCGATATTGTGCGTGTAAATCAGCAGTCGAAAAGTTTTCAATAACTTTGAGATTGAGTTCGTCAGCCAAAGTAGCAATGTTTTCAAACCCAGTAATCCACGGTGCATACATACTTTCGTATTTATCTATGTAATCATTGATATCTTGGTAGCCCGTCGTCCTCAAAATCACCCGCTCTGACATATAATCAAAGGACAATCGAAAACTCTTCACATTGTAACGAATTTGTTCCAACGTCAATATTACATCTTTTTTGGCAAGCAAGGTTGTGTTGCCTTCCCACAAAAAATATGTCGGCCGCTCGAAATCCAATTCACTCTCTTTCAGTAAAGCTATTAAACCATCTTTGATGTAATCTCCGGGAATGTAGCGAACATTGGCGCTAATTTTGTTGGCTTTGAGAGTTTCTTCTTTTAATTCAAGAGTGTCGCTGTCGTCTATTTCAAAATAAGTGACTTTTTCTCCATTGATTCTGGCAGCGCGAGTGTCTAAACCCGAACCTAAAATAACTACTTGCTTGCAACCTCCTAAAATTTGATTTGACAAAACGTCATCAAAATACTTAGTCCGCAACTTGATCATTTCTTTAGCGGCGGGAGAGTTTTGAGCTATTTTGTCTGCGATTTCTTTGGTTTTCTCATTCAGCCATATTTTTACGACATTATCAGTGTAAAGAGGAATTGTTTCTTGATTTTCTTCCGCTCTAAATTCCGCAACGATAAAAGCAGTACCAGTTACATTGTTCATGGCTAATTTTTCAGCTTTACTATTGACTTCTGGCATCTGCTAAAGATTCATTGCTCGCTTCACTATCTGAATGCAATTCAGCTTGGTGGAGCTTGTCGGGAATCAGCCCCTCGGGCCGCACGACCATCATCACAACGAGTGTTAAACCAAAGAGAAATAAACGCATTTGAATCGGGTCTAAACTGGTGGCGAGAAAGTCTGCTAACTGGGGAATTGCAATTCTGGGGAGTACAAAAGTATTCAGGAAACCTTTGAGGACTTCGGCTAGTTGGGGTAGATAAAGCCGATCGGCAGACATGATAATGATAGCGCCTAAAATCACCCCGGTCATGTTGCCCAAACCGCCTAAAATTACCATGCACAGGATAATCACCGAGACTGAAAAATCGAAGACGCTGGGAAAAACCGCGCTGATATAAGCCGCATAAAATGCACCTGCAAACCCCGAAAATGTCGCTCCCATCGCAAAAGCCGAAAGTTTTGTTTTGACCAGGTTAATGCCCATTGCGCTTGCCGCTAATTCATCTTCGCGCATGGCATTCCAGGCTCGTCCCAAGCGGGAATCTCGCAGCCGCGAAATCATGAAGTAAGCGAAGACGACGAGCAGTAAAATTAGGTAGTACCAGGGAAAGTAGTTGCCGGTGCTGAATGGGCCGATGATGGGGAGAGATGGACGCGCGATCGGGTTAATTCCCGCTTCGCCGCCGGTGAGGTTAAAAGGTCGATCGCACCCAACGAGACACAGCACCAACTCCGGCTTACCCAACACCGAAGCAACAATCTTCGAGATTGGTTCGTCGATCCGAATCTCGGTTAAATTCCGAAATATCACGGGGATAATTTCGCCAAAACCGAGGGTAACAATTGCCAAATAATCGCCCTTGAGTCGCAGGGTGGGAATACCCAGAATTACGCCCGCTATTCCAGCTACACCGGCGGCGATCGGCAAAACGATCCAAAAATTCCAAGCAATATTTATCTGCCCGGAAGATAGCAAAGCTGTCGTGTAAGCGCCGATCGCAAAAAACGCCGCATATCCCAAATCCAACAAACCCGCAAAACCCACAGTAATATTCAAACCCAGCGCCAACATAATAAAGATTTGAATCTGTACTACCGTAGCAATCCAGCCAGTTTGAGCTTCGAGGTCGATAAACGGAAACAGAATTAGAATAAAAGCTAATGTTACCAGAGTAGCCAGCCGTTGACGTTGCGGCGGCAAACCTTGCAAAGCACCCATTAACGAAGCTGTCAAAATTGCTATCGCCAAACTGCAAACCCCGTACAGCAAAGTAGTAGGTAAAGCCACAGCAGATTGACCGGAAAAAGGTCTAACTAAAATTCCTTCTAGTACGCTAGCAACCAATAGCCAAACGCCCAATCCCAAACCCGCAAAACAGCCAACTTTTGCGCCCATCTTTGGGTTTTGAACTTTCTGATCTTGACAACTCATGAAGCCCGCCGCCGTGCCCATCAGCCACCCGATGACGGTGCCGCTCCAACCGCCGAATAGGAGGACTGTCAAACAGCCGATCGCTCCTAAAATACCAGTCGATTTAATTGCTTTGATTATTTTATTTGACATAAAAAGAAGTCATTAGTCATTAGTCAGTGGTCATTAGTCATTAGTCAGTGGTCATTAGTCATTAGTCAGTGGTCAGTAGTTAGATCAAAGAATGCTAGGAATCGCAGTTATAGATGCGACTGACGCGGGCAATGCCAACTTCTGCCTCAATCAATGCGATCGAGTGCTTGTCGTGGAAACTGTCATCAGACTAGCTACAGTTTTAAGTCTTTTGAGTTCGATTGTTGCACCAAAAGCGACGAAAATTCAAATATACTGGAACTGTTACCGAAACACACTTCAAACGGGCGATCGCGATATGGTACAAGCTCCTCAAAAAACTATCACCCTGGACGAGTTTTTGCAACTGCCAGAAACCAAACCCGCTAGCGAATACATCAACGGTGCGATCGTACAAAAACCCATGCCACAAGGAAAACACAGCAAACTACAAGGTAGACTCGTCACAGTCGCCAACGACATCGCAGAGAAACCCCAAATTGCCCTAGCCCTACCAGAACTTCGCTGCACTTTTGGCGGACGTTCTATTGTTCCAGATGTCGCGATTTTTGTTTGGAATCGCATTCCCCTAGATGCTGACGGCGAAATTGCCAATACATTTAACGCTCACCCAGACTGGACAATCGAAATTTTGTCCCCCGGCCAAAGCCAAACCAAAGTCACCCACAATATTTTGCACTGTTTGAATGCCGGTTGTCAGATGGGTTGGTTGCTCGATCCCGATGAAAAAACCATTTTAGCTTATCCCGCAAGGCAGCAGCCGATTTCACTGCAAGAACCGACAGATATACTTCCGGTTCCCGAATTTATGGGGGAAATGCAGTTGACTTTAGGCGAAGTTTTTGGCTGGCTCAAACCTGGCTTTAGTATCGAACCGAAAATAGTGGAATCGAGTCAATAATACGCGATCGCACATACTCATTTCTCAATTTACGCACTACGCTGCTCAGTGCGATTTTCCTCAAGGGCGATCGGGATCAGTTGAACCTCCAATCGCTGATTGAGCGCACGCGCAATTTTTTGCAGCGCATTAAAAGCGAATGTTCCTCATATTCAGCATCTTCAAGCTCCGCAATTACCGACTGTTTTGTCCCAATGCGATCGGCAAGTTGCTGTTGGGTCAATCCTGCTTGCGTCCGAACACGATAAATCAGTTGTGCAAGTTCTGCATTGAAAGAGGATTCCTTAATCATTTCCTCCATTTCAGGATCTTCAGATGTCATTTGTTGAAGGATCTTCAGTGAATCATTCGTGTTCGCCATCTTCTGTTTCCTGCAGGTAGGATCGATCGCACTTTTTAGGCGATCGCCAATCCGGTATGTTTGCGTACTTCCGGCGAATGAAACGCCAAAACAATGCAACTTTCAGGAACCCCACCCTCCAGTAATTCATCGGTAATGCCATCTTCAATACCGTCATAATGAATCCACAGTTTGCCGTTCCGAATTTCAACGTGAACGAGGCAGTAGTGAAGTCGCTTTTGGCCCTCCCAGCCTTCACTCATCAATAAAAAATCATTTCGGTCTTCGCTGACAATGACTTTATTATTAATCTCGGCATATCTGTACGGTAGGCTGGCATAGTACGACAGAGTTTTATAAATCAACTCGCGGTATTCATCTAGTTTATCCATCTGGTAATAACCTCCTGAATCGTATCGACAACGATAATTTTCATTACTCCATCTGCAAGTACAACCTGCACGATATCTTCATTAAAGAAGCTTGTATAAATCTCTTCAGTAATTGCTAGATATAGGGTGCGATCTGGTTCTTTTTTCGACAGGATTTTTAAGTACAAAGTGTATTGCCCGATCGCATTTTCCCAATCTTTGACTGGAGATTTACCGACAAAACTTTTGATTTCAACTGCAATTTTTTGTCCTTCGCGTTCGGCTGCTAGCAGCTTTTTAGCTCCCAAATCCACAAACACACCGCGCGAACCAAATTGCAGAGTCAGAGGATCGTCTGTAATTATCCACCCATCCTTTTCTAAAGCAGTCCTTACATTATAATGATAAATGTCTTTTGCCATTATTTCAACCCTGCAATTTCAAACCTTCTCCTGAACATTCTCGCCCAACAAACCCCCAGGCCGAAAAGCCAAAATCACCACCAAAACCCCAAACACCCAAGCATTAGTCCAGCGGCTCGACAAATACTGATCGCTCAAAGACGAAAGCACCCCAATCAAAACCCCTCCTAACATCGCCCCCACAATATTACCAATGCCCCCCAGAACCGCCGCCGTAAAAGCCCTCAAACCCGCTGTAAAACCCATCGTAAACACGATCGTATTATTGTACAAACCAACCAGAATCCCAGCAGAACCAGCCAAAGCTCCCCCAATCAAAAAAGTCAGAGCAATAATCTGATCCACATTAATGCCCATAATTTTAGCAGCATCGCGGCTTTGAGCAGTTGCCCGCATCGCCTTTCCCAGACGAGTGTACTGCACAAACACATGAAGCAAAACCATCAATACAACCGCCACCACCAACACAATTAAATCCTTAGTGGTAAATACAATACTGGTTTCAATTCCCAAAAATTTGAGAATATCGACTCTGGGCAACAAATCGGGAAAGCTTTTCGGAGCTGCAGAATTAGAACCCATCACTGGAATAAAAGCTTTCAAACCTCCCCAAAACAACCCCATATTTTGGAAAATGAAAGAAACCCCGATCGCCGAAATTAAAGGAGCCAAACGCGGAGCATTCCTCAAAGGCCGATAAGCATACTTTTCCACAACAATATTCAGCCCTGCACAAAACGCCGAACATACAATTAAAGCAACTAACATCACCGGTATCGCAACAGCTAAAGGTGCGCCGTCTTGAATGCCAAAAGCCCCGAACACAGTTAGGGCAGCAAAAGCACCCAACATATACAAATCGCCGTGAGCAAAATTGATTAATTCAATAATGCCGTAAACCATCGTATAACCCAAAGCAATAATCGCAATCAGCGCCCCGTTGACCAAACCAACTAATAATTGTTGAATCAAAACTTCAGGGTTGCTGGCTATTTCTCCAATAATTTTGGGCAAGTCAAATCCGGCGATCGGTCCCAACAACAAAACTATATAAGCTACACCTAGATATAATAGAATACTTTTCCAGTTTTTCATAATTATTCGTAATTTGGCATTGAAAATTGGGCATTAGGAACATTCATTCTACTTGTTTCTAGGCAGATATTAGAAACGCAGATTCGGAGACTCTACCTCCAATTTTTGATACTAGAAAATCGAGGCGATTTTCCTGCTATAAAAGTGAGGCAGAGCCTCTAGATATCAGTTCCCAGGCTCTGCCTGGGAACCAGTTACAGTTAAAATCACTACAGTCAACAGTCAACAGTCAACTGACAACAGTCAACTGACTAATTATTCCGTTTTGAGGGCGCTCACAAACTCCCACTTGCCATCTTTAACAACATTTCCTGACATTGTAGTCAAACTCGTGTCACCGTTAGCGTCAAAACTCCAAGTGCCGAGTACCCCGTTAAAATCCTTAGTTGCCAAGACAGCATCGCGGATCGCAGCCCGGTCATTTTTGCAGACTTTGTTAATTGCGCCGATCGCCACTTTAGCAGCTTCATAGGCGTAAGCTGCATAAGCTTCCGGTTCAGCATTATATTTTGCCTTGTAACTTTCGTACCACTTAGCGCCCTCACCAGTCAATTCTTTAGGAGGCAAGCCGCCAAAAGTAGCATAAACACCCTCGGCATCTTTGCCTCCGGCATCAATTAAAGCTTGATCTTTAATGCCGTCGGGCCCCATGAACTTAACTGCATCAGCGGCCATCCCGACATTTCTCATGTCTTTAATTATTTGTCCGGCATTGCTCTGAGTAGTGCCGCCGAAGTAAATCATGTCTGGATTTAAAGCTTTGATTTTATTCATTAACGCCTTGTAGTCGCTAGCTTTAATATCAATTCCCTCCCGGCCCAGGACTTGAATTCCCAACTTTTTAGCAGTTGCTTCAAAAACGTCAGCGATGCCTTTGCCGTAAAGTTCTTGGTCGTCGAGAATGAAGACTTTTTGCACTCCTAAAGATTTTGCCCAGTTTCCCGCAACAGCCCCTTGAAGGTCATCAGCAGGGACAACGCGGGTGAAATTGCGAGTACCTGCAGGATAATAAACGTTGGGTTCTTTGGGTTCGCCTTTTCCTGGTTTAGTCAGTCCCGGATAGGTGTTTGCCGGACTGATCATCACGACGTTAGCTTGGTTGAGCACGGGAATGGAAAGTTTAGCAGCACCGGAGTTGTAGTGACCGATAGCGGCAACTACCGAACCGTCAGCAACGGCTTTGTTCGAGTTGGAGGTTACTTGGGCCGGGTCCCATTTGCCGGCGGCGGCGGTGGCGTCATCGAGCACTTCGTATTCGATTTTGATTTTGCCGTCGCAAGCTTTGGAGTCAGTTTCGGCTAGTGCTTGTTTGATGCCGTTGACCATTGTTTGAGATTGACCCAAGGCGCTGCCTGTCATGGGGAGCATGGAGACAATTTTGACAGTATTTGGGTCTTTGGGGGCGTTGACGGCGACGGGAGAGGCTGCTGGAGTCGCTCCGGGAGTTGTGGCGTTTGGTGCTTGAGGATTTTGGCAGCTAGCGCACAGAGAGGCTATGCCGGCGGCGAGGAGTATTGTCCGCAATCGGGCCGCGCCCGGATTCTGGGTTGAGTTGGTTGTTGAGGGTGTGGCACTTTTGCCCCCTGATTTCTGGGAAAAGGTCATAGGTTGGTTTGTTTGTTGCTTGCGTCTTTGCATATTTTCACTCTGTAAGTCTGTAAGTCAAGAGCTAGCACAAGTTTAAAAAATTTGTGTCAACTCTCAAAGATACACTGCTGCCACAAGAAGGTCGGGAATTGGGTCATATCTGATTCAATTACGTGCTAAGATTTTTGAGTATTTATTGACAATGCTTGAACTGCAACGATAGAAATAGCATCATCACTAAATATTTGACATAATATTACGTCCGCCATCTGCATCCTGTCACTACGTCAATGTCGGCGATCTCCAAAATTTAGATTTTAAAAATGGCTTATTCGCCTTGGTATGCTTGGTATTCTGCGATCGCACTTGGGATTTCCTCAGCGGAGACGTTTGCTTGTTCTGATTTCGAGTAAATCAGGTGTCAAACAACCTGAGTCGGTGATTCAACTTGATAAATCAAACGATAACCACCGCTCTTACCAACTTGGGCATCACTGTTTTTAGCCCGGACTTTGTAAACGGTGTATTGAGTGCCTGCAATCTGGTTTCCGATGAAGTTTCCTTGGATAATCTAATCGAGGACGGGCTGAACATCCGTTTGAATTTGACGATACTTTTTAGCAAGTCCCTTGAGGCGACGTTTGAAGAGTGCCGTGAATTTGAGTTGGACTGGCATATCAGACATTGATGCCGTCCCAGAGTTCCTCGATGGGGAAAGTTTGTCCAGCTTTGGCTTGGTGGAAGGAGGCTTTCAGGTCAACGAGGATTTGGTCGTTGGAATCGGTGTCTGAATCAAAATCTGAGTCAAAGTCTGGGGCGAGATCGGTTTGTGTCCGACTGGTCAAAAATTCCAGGAATGTCAGGGTTTGCTCTAAAATCGATTCAGGAGTTCGATCGATCGCTTGTAGAAGGCGTTGTTTAATCGGCGACATAAGATGACCTCTAAATCTAGCTCCTCCGATCTTATCAATAATTCTATTGCGTGTTTCCTATTGATAACCTGCTCGATCGCCCGCGATGCACGACTTGTCACAACTAACGATGCTCTTTCGTCTTATCTATAAATACCTCACAGGCTTCAACAGGAGGTTCCTAGATGAGAATTTTTGTGGCAGGTGCAACGGGGGCGATCGGTCGTCCGCTGCTCGCCCAATTGCACAGCGCAGGACATGATGTAGTGGCGTTAACCCGCACTCCCGAAAAAGCACGGATTTTAGCTGAACAAGGTGTGGAACCTGCGATCGCAGATGTCTTCGATGCAGATGCTGTCAAAGCTGCTGTCATTCGCGCTCAACCGTCCGTTGTAATCGAACAACTCACCTCTCTGCCTAAAACCTACACCCCTGACTCGATGCAGGCGGCAGCAGCACTGAACGATCGCATCCGTATTGAAGGGGGCGCTAATGTCCTAGCGGCAGCGCAAGCGGCTGGTGTGCGTCGTTACATCAGGCAGTCGATCGCCTTTTGGGCGATTCCCGGTACAGGATTGGCAGACGAAGAAACACCCCTAGCCTTAGATGCTTCGCCCGCAGTTGCAGACGGAACCCGCATCCTGAATGAGATTGAACATCCCTTACTAGGGAACCCCAATCTAGAAGGAATTGTCCTGCGTTACGGCTTCTTCTACGGGCCCGGCACTTGGTACGCAACCGATGGAGACGTTGCCGAACAGGTGCGGCAGCAACAATTCCCGATCGTCGGAAATGGCGATGGGCTATGGTCTTGGGTTCACATTGAGGATGCGGCCTTTGCGACGGTGGCGGCAGTTGATCGGGGAAATCCCGGTATTTACTTAATTGCGGACGATCGACCCTTAGAGGTGCGCCTGTGGCTTTCTGCTTACGCCCAGTGGCTGAATGCTCCACCGCCACCGCAGGTATCAGTTGAGGATGCTCTGCGAATCAGCGGTGCAGATGCTGTCTACTATGGCACCCAGATACGAGGTGTCTCCAATGCCAAGGCAAAACGCGAACTAAATTTTCAGCCTCGATCGTTGGAATGGCTTATTAAAACTACCGTTCCTAGTGCCAACTGAGCATTTAAACTCGATCGAGCTAACACTAGGAGTTGTCTAGAAAGCTTTCTAATCAGGGAGAAAGAAGATGAAACTTGCTCAATATGGAACAACAATCGCGGTCATCCACGCGATCGCAAACGGACTGCATGGTTTAGCGCATCTGAAAATCCCAATTCCCCTCTCTCTGCTTCAGAGTTTGTTTGTGGGTATTGTGATTGTTCTGATTCCCATCATTGCAGCCGTTTTGCTTTGGACGCAGTTCTACCGCATTGGTAGCTGGCTCTTGCTCAGTTCAATAGCAGGATCGTTCCTGTTTGGGTTCTACAATCATTTCATCGCGATTAGTCCAGATCATGTGTCTCAAGTTGCCTTTGAAGGCTGGGGTTTGCTGTTCCAAGTCACAGCCATCCTGATATTAATTGTGGATGGATTAGGATCTGGAATTGGGTTCTGGGCATTGAGAACTATTCAGCAACAAGAGCAGGGGGCTTTATGAGTTCTCTGGATGACTTTAACGACCATCGTCCGTTGCTGTTCTCGATCGCCTACCGAATGCTGGGCACTGTCACAGATGCCGAAGATATGGTACAAGAAACCTTCCTGCGCTGGCAACAGACAGCAAGCGAAACCGTGCGATCGGCAAAGACTTATCTAGCAACTATCATCACGCGCCTCTGTATCGATCATTTGCGATCGGCGCGCGTCCAACGAGAACAATACGTCGGTACCTGGCTACCAGAACCGATGTTAACGCAACAATCCGAAAATTCAACCGATCTAATGGAATTAGCAGACTCGCTCTCGATCGCATTTTTAACTGTAATGGAGCGTTTATCTCCGATCGAACGGGCAGTATTTCTACTCCGCGATGTCTTTGACTACGACTATGACGAAATTGCTCAGATGGTTGGCAAGAGTTCTACTAACTGTCGCCAAATCCTGCGGCGGGCGAAGCAGCATCTTGCCGACCAACGTCCTCGTTTCCCAGTTTCCAGGCCGCAGCAAGAGCAGATTACCGCCCAATTTTTAGATGCCTCCACCAAGGGCGATTTGCAAGAATTGTTGCTATTGCTGGCGAAGGATGTGACGTTTTGTTCAGATGGTGGCGGCAAGGTAGTTGCAGTCCTCAAGCCGATACATGGAGCAGTAAAGGTGGCTCGGATGCTGTTAGCAATTCGTCGCAAATGGCTGCTTAATTCTGTCTCTCACTTAGCCGATATCAACGGACAACCAGGCATTATCCAATATCTGGATGACCGCATTCACAGTGTGATGACTTTTGAGATTGTGGATGGCTGTATTCAGTCTATTTACAGTGTGCGGAATCCAGAAAAGCTAGAGCGGATTTGCCAGGAGATATCTTTAGAGAAGTAACCGAAAACCATCGGTGACTTGCTTCAAGTATGAGCCAACTCATAGAAGTTATTGAGATTTTATTTTACGCTCGAAGCAGATGAACTTAGGGAGGTCTTAAAAAACCAATACTGCTGTTACAAAAAACACATCAACTCAGGAGATTTTGACATGAATAACATAACTTCAAACAATCCATCTGTTGTAACACCACCCGAAGTTACATTGGTTCCTAATAACTCGCTTTTGACAGAAACCCCTGAAGAGGGACGGCAACTGGCAGTCAAAATGGCACGGCTGATTATTAAAATGACTCAGCCTGATGAAGAAAAGCGCAACCAGTTACGAGAGGTTTATGGCAATGATGCCATGATGCTGATTGCAGTTGGTCACGTTGTCGCCATAGAATTTGCCACCGTCGCTGCTGCTAACAACTACTGGCGTAAGTAGGTACAAGTCAGAACTTCAACTTCTCTGATGAGTCGGACTCTGAACCCCTGGTAATGTATTCAATTATTGAGGAATTCACCATGAAAGTTTTGATTCGATTGATAGTTGGTTTTTTTGTCTTCCTTGTAGATGTCGTCTACGGAAATCGTTCTTACCCTCGGTTTTATATGCTGGAAACGATCGCCCGCGTGCCTTACTTTTCTTATCTATCAGTGCTGCATCTGTACGAGACTCTGGGCTACTGGCGCAAAGCTGACTTGTTGAAAGTTCACTTCGCTGAAAGCTGGAACGAATTACATCATCTCTTGATTATGGAATCACTGGGGGGCGATCGCCTCTGGATCGATCGCTTCATCGCCCAACACGTTGCATTCGCTTACTACTGGGTAGTCGTCGCGATTTATATGCTGTTTCCCTCTTACGCCTACTACCTGATGGAACTGATTGAAGGTCACGCCTATCACACCTATGACGAATACTTGAAAACCTTTGAAGCCCAACTGAAAGCTCAACCTGCGCCCGATGTGGCAATCAATTTCTATCGCGATGGCGATCTTTATATGTTTGATGAAGTTCAGACTGCACTCAGTCAGGAATTTCGCCGTCCCAAGGTGGATAATCTATACGACGTGTTCGTGAACATTCGTGATGACGAAGACGAACACGTCAGAACGATGATAGCACTCCAGAAACCCGAAGCGCGTCTCAGCTTCAAAAGTCCCCATACAGTTATTGAAGTGATGCCTGTCAACGCAGATCAAACTGGTTGATTGTAAGGGGGATTAGACCAAATCCGGTTTAAATACCCCTTTCTTTATTTCTTAGTCTGCGGAGGCAGACTTCGTTTGACAAGAAGCGGTTGAAACCGCCGAATCATCTTTTAAGAACCATGAAAACACTTTTAAGAACCATGAAAAAACTACTGAAAAAATCCGCATTACTGCTTGCTCTACCAATCTGTGTCTTAGCTAATTTTTCCTTACCTGCATCTGCTGATTCTACGGCTGACCTCATCCTCAGTATGAAATGCCAGGGTGGTTATAACATCAATCTTTGGAAAAAGAAGGCTTCAGGTGAACTGCTCTATCGCTCGATTAGTTCCAAGGGTAATTTAAGTTTGGGCGGAGGTACTAGCAAAGCGACAGAAGGCGTTCGAGTCTATAAGTTTCGGAAGGGTAATTATGAATATTGGGTGTGGGATGGCACGTTGGACAGTAAGCAGTCGGGAACTTTAGAAGTGTATAAAAACAACCGTATCTTGATGCAGAAATCTTGTAGGAAAAGTTGAATTCTCTAGCCTGACTAAATTAATCGATTACATACAACAAAGCAGGAGAATGTTATGACGAACTATGACTACATTGTGATTGGTGCAGGTTCGGCTGGCTGCGTTGTCGCCAACCGTTTGACAGAAGACAGTGAAACAACTGTGTTGTTGCTCGAAGCTGGCAACCCGGATACTAAACCGGAGATTCAAATCCCGGCGGAATGCTTCAACTTACTAGGCTCCGAGGTAGACTGGGCATACTTCACAGAACCCGAACCTTACCTCAATAATCGCAAAATCTTTCACCCCCGAGGGAAAGTCTTGGGCGGGAGTAGTTCGATTAATTTCATGCTTTATGTCCGAGGTAATCCTCATGATTACGATCGCTGGCAAGAATTGGGTAATCCCGGTTGGAGTTACCAAGATATATTGCCATATTTCAAGAAATCTGAGAACCAGCAACGAGGTGCTTCCGAATACCACGGTGTTGATGGCGAGTTGAGTGTTACGGATCTAATTTCCCCGGCACCGATATCTCAAAGATTTGTAGAAGTATCTGTAGCAATGGGATATCACAACAATCCTGATTTCAATGGGATGCACCAAGAAGGCGCAGGACTCTATCAGATGACGATTAAAGATGGAAAACGGCACAGTACCGCTGCTGCATTCCTGGTGCCAATTCTCGATCGTCCCAATTTGACAACAACGACAGCAGCGTTGGTGACTCGATTGTTGTTTGAGGGAACCCGCACCGTTGGGGTGGAATATATGCACGAGGGAACACTGCACCAAGTTAGGGTTAACCGGGAAGTAATTTTAAGTGCTGGCGCGTTCGATTCGCCTAAGCTGCTGATGCTTTCGGGCATTGGTAATCAAGAATACCTGGAATCATTAGGTATTTCTGTAGTAGTCGATTTGCCTGGTGTCGGTCAAAACCTCCAAGATCATCCTCTCATTCCTGTGGTACACCTGGCAACTCAGGATTTACACCCTGCAATCACCAGTAGTATCGTTGAAGCCGGATTGTTTTTACATACCGAGGGTAATCTGGATGCTGCGCCTGATTTACAGTTGATCTTCAGCCCTGTGGTGTTGACATTCCCTCCTAGTTCTGATTCCGGATTCACTGGTTTAGTATGTTTGATTCATCCTGAGAGTATTGGTAGTGTATCTTTACGATCGCCCGATCCGAAAGATGCACCAATCATTCGGATGAACTATCTCCAAAGTGAATCTGATGTGCAAAAAGTCATTGCAGGAATTAAATTATTCCGCAAATTATTTCAGACAAGTGCCTTTGATGAGTTTCGAGGTGAGGAAGTAGCTCCCGGTGCCGGTGTTAACAGCGATGAAGCCCTCGAAGCGTACATCCGGGAAACGTGCAGTACGGTGTTTCATCCTGTCGGCACCTGCAAAATGGGAACTGACTCAATGGCGGTTGTAGACCCCGAATTACGGGTACGTGGAGTTGAGGGATTGCGTGTGGTAGATGCGTCAATCATGCCAACAATTACTACAGGAAATACGAATGGGCCAATAATTGCGATCGGCGAAAAAGCAGCCGATTTAATTAAAGCCACAGCTTGCGTTTCACAGCAAGTACGTTTAGCAATGGAAAATTAACAGGGAGTGCGATCGATTAAATAGCCTTGACTATTTTTTTGCAATTATGAGCTAGCTCATAGCAGTTGTTGATAAAAACTGTCAGAATAAAGGTAGTTCAAGGTTAGGAGGAGAGCGATATGACTCTCACAAAAGCAAACATAACCGCATTAAAAGTAGAAACTCTCGCCAAACTCTATTTGGAAAGTAAGCCAGCCGAAATTTCAGATCAAACCATCGCCCAACTCTGTGATTGGCTAATGGGTGAGTTCCAGCAATTGCCTTTAAATCTACAATTTTCAGATTATATGCGTTACGAAAACGCAGAAGAAATGTTTGCAGATATCAAACAAGGGCAACTTTGGGTATCTGCTGAAAGTTACGATTCTTCGGTTTATCCCAATCCCATTTACGGGTTTATTTTTCAGGGAATGCACGATTACGACCACTACTTGACGGATACTGAATTCAGTTTGGAAGGGGAAATCGTGGCTTACAAATTCACTGCAAAACGTGCGCCGAGTTTAGACATCCAAAAGATTCTCTATTCCGAAATTGTGCTGCGCTCGGCTGCCTATCTTTATTTAGGATATGCGGCTACTCCTAAAATAGTTTTCCCCTAATTAATTATATAGATACAAGATAATGCACGAATGTCCTTGTTGTTCGGAGCCATTGTTACGGCACATTCACAAACAAAAGATTTGCTGGTTTTGTCCCAAATGTCGGGTAATGATGCCAGCTATTTCCGAAGTAAAAGTTACTTCAAATATTAGCATCAGAATGTCAATCAGACCTGGGATGTTAAAATTAAAAGACGTTAGCTACAAGATTGGAGGTTAGCTCGCGGATGGTTGAGTTGCAATCAGATTTAGAATATGTTGTTACCGATCGCCTAAAAGTCTCTCTAGATGCGATCGCCCAAAAACCAAAAATGCGCGATCGCCTCATTGCAACAGTTCCCAAAAATCAACTAGACTGCGAAATTAAATCCGAATCCTTTTTTTCTTTTGAGCGATCGACACTAAAATCTTCATAGTACGATCGCTCAGTATTCACATCCCACAAATCGTGCTTTTCCCCCAGAATATTTCTCACAGCCAGGATTCCCGTCAGCATGGAATGGTCTTGGTTGTTGTATCGGTGCATACCGTTTCGCCCGATCGTCTGCAAATTCTCAAATCCCTTCAAAAAACCTTCAAGTACCTGCAAGTGTCCTCGATATTCCCCATCATAAACTGGATAAGCTTTAAGTTGCCGTATGACAACTCCATCTTCAACCTCAGCAGTTGTTGCTAAACCCAAACCAACCAACTCGCGAGTTGCTAATTCCACAAGTTCAGCGTCCGACATTTCCCAAATATCGTCGCCTACGCTACAGAAATATTCCATTCCCAAACAACTTTTGCTGACATCGGGAACTAACGCGGCGCTCCAATTCTTAAAGTTTTGAATTCGTCCCACTTTGACTTCGGGAGAGTGAATGTAAATCCAGTTGTCAGGAAACAAATCCTTGCGATCGACAATCAGCGCTACAATCAAAAAATCTCGATATTTGAGCGATCGCGCGGCGTGCAATACCTCTTCGGGGGGCTGCGGTTTCATTCTTGCTACCAGCGCCGATATCGGCATACTCGTAATGAAATTATCAGCAGAATATTGAACTAATTCTCCGTTATGATCCGCAGTAATACTTTTAATCTTATTACCTTCACGCTCAAAGCTAATCACTTTAGTATCGAGATAAACTTTGCCGTCTTTATTCTCCACAGCTTCCGCGAACTTTTCCCACATCATCCCCGGGCCCAAAGCTGGATAATCAAACTCTTTGATTAATGTTTTAGTGTCGTTGCTGCCAAACAAAGCATTAATAATTGCAGTAGTAAGCGACAATCCTTTAATCCGCTGCGCCGCCCAATCTGCTTGGATTTCCGAACAAGGAATGCCCCAAACTTTTTCAGTGTAAGTCTTAAAAAATGTTTTATACAAGCGTTCGCCAAAACGATTGATCACCCACTGTTCAAAAGTTTTTTCTTCCGGCAGCGGCCAAATTCTAACTTTTACATAACTCAAAATAATTAGCGTACTCTCAATGATGCCCAAATTAAACAGAGTATTGAAGGCACTGATCGGATAGTTAAAAAATTTCCCTCGATAAAAAATTCGCGACAATCGCGGCACTTTAATAAACTCATTTCCCAGTACCTCTTGCCACAAATGCTGCACAGCTTCAACTTTAGTATAAAAGCGGTGGCCGCCAATGTCGAAACGATAGCCTTTGTAGGTTTCTGTGCGAGCTATTCCCCCAACTTTATCGCCTTTTTCCAGTACAACAGGGATGATGCCCTGCTTGACTAACTCGTAGGCTGCAGTCAAACCCGCAGGGCCTGCACCGACGATCGCAACCGGATAATGTTTCACTCAGCCTACCTCCAGCTTTTTTATCGAACTATACCATTATTTATAACTTCTAAAATAGATAGATGCACCCGTGAATACCCCGATCAACTATCGATCGATCTGATGTTGAAGCGCAATTGGCATTGATTGATTCAGCGGTACCGGCAAGCTAACCTTGGCAGTCAAGGGCTTTTTTTGGGACAAATGGCGAGCCGTGCCGATCGCAAATGCCAGTCCGCTGTAAAAATAGAAAAGCCAGTGCCAAGGAATTGTTTTCAGAGCAAATATGAGACCGTGTTTTTGCTGAAAAAATTGATAAAGCGGTGCATTAATTGCTACCAGTGGCACAGCTACAAACGGCACAGCTAGCAAGCAGTTCAGCGACCAACAGGTTCCCAAAACCAGAAGCAGCATTACATAAGTTAAAATCACGCTGAGCCGGTTCGACACTTGCAAGTTGAGGTCGTTATTTAATTGGCGATCGCGCCAAATAAGTTCCGTCCAAGGCAGCGCTCGGTAAAAAAAGTCAGCTTTCACCATCCCCATCGCCTCCCAGCGCTTTAAGTGCTTCACCTGCAATGTTTTGCACAGCCGAATTTGATGACCGGCTTGTTTCAAACGGTAGCCGAATTCAATATCCTCGATCGAAGCTTGGCGGTAATTCTCATTAAAGCCACCCATCTGCAAAAAAATTTCCCGGCGAATCACTCCGCAAGCTCCCCAAAAAGTCGAAGCTTCTTCGTTACCGGTTTGGTGCACGTAGTGGTGCAGCAAGTTCCTGTACTGCGACAGAAAATCTGGATCTCCAGGAGCGTCGTCGTAGGAGCCGATGAAAGCAGTCAAGTGGGGATTATTTTGGAACACCGATATCGCATAACCCACCGCTTCAGGACAAACAGCCACATCAGCATCCACAAAAAACAGAATATCTCCCTTCGCAGCTTGCGCTCCCAAATTTCTCGCTCGGGCTGGGCCGCCGCATTCAGGAATTCTAATTAATTTTGCCCCAAATTCCTTTGCAAGTCGCCAAGAACCGTCGCTTTCGCCATCTGCTACTACAATAATCTCGATCGGTCTGGGCACAGCTTGAGCCAGTTTTGACAAACAGGTGCGGAAGTAAGAACCCCCGTTGTGGACTGGGATAATCACGGATACAGTCGGGTCAGCGGTAGAAATCATCACCTAAATAACTTAAATTACACGGGCCAAAATTTGCTTGAATTTAAATGGTGTTTTTTCATGAAGAGTAAAATTAACTCTACTTTTTGTTTATAACTCGATTTCTGTTTCTATTCAACTAAATTTTTGCTGGCATGGCAATAATCTGCATTTTTCCCCCTTCCTGCCTGCTATTCTAGGCTTGATCTTCCTTAAACTCACCTGATGCAGACAACAGCTTTACGAAATCTTTAAATATGTCATTGTTTTTGTAAACTTGAGAAAAAGCCCCACCAGCCATTGTATCTGACACTGTTCCACCACAAGACTTGGATTTTACAAATATGTATCAAGTATCAAATATAACATTAAGTAAGTATACTGAAAAAAGTCAGCAGAAGCGTCGATTTTAGATACTTCGACTTCGCCCTACAAGGTTGAGATTTACTTGCAACGTCGGTGAATCACCGAAGCTTGAACTTTCTTCTAAAATTTGGGGCTCTCCCCGACAGGAGTACGCGGCACCCTGCCAGTTTTGGAGCTGACTCAGGAATTGACTAATACAATTTATTGTGCAGAGCTCATTCGTGAGGGACTCTTGCACTAAGTCTGTATCCACCGCTGTGACAATGCACATTTTAGGAACTATGGCAATATACTTAAAACATACATTTGAATTTTTTTGACGGTGTACGATCGACCTTTGGTGATTTGCTAACATACCATTAGCTCACTTTCTTTGAACCCAAATTTTCACCTACACAAATTTTATCCTGCATGAACACCTTCCAAAACAATTTAAAACCACCATTAGTTTCAGTCATCATACCAGCTTACAACGCCGAAAAATTTATTGCTAAAACACTAGAATCTGTCTTATCTCAAACCTATCAAAACATAGAAATTTTATTAGTAGACGACGGCTCAACAGATACAACAGCCGAAATCGTCAATTTTTTTGCCCAAAAAGATAGCCGAATCATCTTATTACAGCAGTCCAATGCCGGAGTCGCCGCCGCTCGCAACCTAGCAATAGAAAAATCCCACGGCGAATACATTGCACCCATCGATGCCGACGATATTTGGTATCCGCAAAACCTAGAAAAACAAATAGAATGCTTAACAAAATCAGAACCCACTGTCGGAGTTGTCTATTCCTGGTCAGTTGACATCAACGAACAGGACTTACTCACAGGCGGATTTTACAACTCCACCATCGCCGGAGAAGTTTACCAAGCATTAGTTTATAAATATTTTATCGGCAATGCCAGCTCATCCCTAATCCGCCGCGCTTGCTTTGAAAAAATCGGCGGTTACAACTGCAAATTAAAAGCAGAAAATGCTCAAGGCTGCGAAGACTGGGAACTGCACCTCCGCATAGCCGAACATTATCAATTTATAGTAGTGCCAGAATATTTAGTTGGCTACCGCCAGATTGCAAGCAGTATGTCTTGCAACTATGCAGCAATGGCAAAAGGTCATTCTTTAATTATGGCAAATGTCCGGCAGCAACATCCCGAAATTCCTAGCAACATTTATCGCTGGTCTAGCAGTAATTTCTACATTTATTTAGCAGTAAAAAGCAACCGCAGCGGCAATCATCGCAGTACATTATTTTGGCTGGCTCAAGCTTTTAAAGAAGATTTATTTATGTCACTATTGCGTCACAATCTGTACTTGCTGTCAATAACTAGCCTTTTAAAAATTATAGTTTCACCGCCCACTGAATCGGGCTTAAAATTAAAACCAACATCAGAATCGATTGAAGATACGACACTTGCGACGATTGAGACGCGGACGAAAGTTCACAGAATGCTGCCGTCACAGGTGTATGAAAGAATGCGGTTTAATAGTTTAGCAAATCTAAAATTTAAATCTACCCAACATTAAAAAACCCGGTTTCTTGATAAAACCGGGTTTTTGAGGAAGCTAGAGGGCGTTTAATTCTGCCTGGTTACGGGATAGAGAATCAGGAAAGAGGGTTAAATAAAAAATATAAATTTTCTTTCCCTTCTTCCTTCTTCCTTCTTCCTTCTTCCTTCTTCCTTCTTCTGTCTAAGCGTGAGAAGCTGTAGCAGTTTTAGCTTTTGGCTGCTGACCGTCTGACGAAAGCGATTCCCCTTCAATAAACGATCGCAACATCCAAGCCATTTGTTCGTGCTGTTCCATCAAACCAGTCAAAAAGTCTGCGGTTCCGTCATCCTTAAACACTTCACCACACTGTTCGACGTGTTTGCGGAGATTGCGAATAACCAATTCGTGATCGTCAACCAAACGCGATACCATCTCACTTGCTAAAGGCAAATCGCCGACGTGTTCCTTAATCGAACCATACTTGAGAAAACCCTCAGCAGTACCAATTGGGTAGCCGCCTAAAGCTCTAACCCGTTCGGCCATAGCATCAATATTCTCAGTCAATACCTGGTAGTGTTCTTCCCACAACTGGTGGAGCGATCGAAACTGCGGGCCAACTACATCCCAGTGATACTTTTTAGTTTTGATTAACAGCAGATAAGCGTCAGACAGGTCGTGATTCAAAAGTTCGATAACACCTGCACGTTGCTCGTCAGATAGACCTATATTTAACTTACGCATTGAAATTATTTCCTCAATTCTTCTAACTAAACATTTATTAAAACAAATTTTGCCAGCCGCTGACATCAACCCAAAGGACGATCGCACTTTTAGTCAAATATCTGCATTTCAGGTTAAAGTAATCGCAATATAGATACCTTTAGATAGATGTCATGCAGCTTTTTGTTCCTGGCCGCCTTTGTCTGTTTGGCGAACACACCGATTGGGCAGCCGCTTATCGGCCCCTCAATTCCGCTATAGCAAAAGGCTGCACTCTGATAGCCAGTACAAATCAAGGAATTTATGCTGAAGTTAAGCCGCATCCCACACACTTGATTTTGCGGGCTGCTTTAAATGACGGCACCAAAATAGAAGCTGCACTCCCGATGGAAAAAAATTGTCTGCTTGCTGAAGCACAAACAGGAACTTTTTTCAGTTATGCAGCCGGTGTGGCGGCTCAATTTCTCACCTACTACCGCGTGGGAGGAGTAGAGATTGACAATTATTTAACAGATTTACCAATTCAGAAAGGCCTGTCTTCCAGCGCCGCAATTTGCGTATTAGTAGCCCGCGCTTTCAACCGCTTATACGATTTGAAAATGAACGTGCGCGGTGAAATGGAAATGGCTTATTTAGGCGAGACTGCAACACCTTCGCGCTGCGGCCGCATGGATCAGGGTTGTGCCTATGGAAATCGCCCGATTATGATGATTTTTGACGGTTCTCAGATGGATGTTGTTGAGCTCAAAGTTACCAAAGATTTGTTTTTTGTGATCGTAGATTTGGGCGCTAGCAAAAACACTCAAGAAATCCTGGCAAGTCTCAATCTGGCTTACCCCTTTGCTGCGAATGAAGTAGCAGCAAACGTGCAGCAATATCTCGGTGCCATTAGTTCGAGAATTACGCAGGATGCAGCCGCAGCTTTACAGCAGGGAGATGCGGTTAAACTCGGCGAGTTGATGAAAGTTGCCCAGAGGGAATTTGACAAGTATTTAATCCCCGCTTGTCCGGGGCAGTTAACTGCTTCTGTTTTGCACGAACTTTTGAACTATCCACCAATTCAGCCTTATATTTTGGGTGGGAAGGGAGTAGGTTCTCAAGGAGACGGCACGGCGCAGTTTATAGTTAAAGATGCAGAAAGTCAACAGGAGGTTATGGAGATTATTGCACGCAATTTTCCTCAGATGAATTGTGTGAAACTGAAAATCAGTTGAAAAAAAATACGAATTTAAGGAAGCTTCAAATTCTTCAATCTAAAATCCTATGACAATCCGTTCTCAGTACAGAGTCCGCAAAGCGGTGATTCCGGCCGCCGGTTTTGGCACTCGGATGTTTCCGGCTACTAAGGCTGTGAAGAAAGAGTTATTTCCAATTATCGATCGCGACGGCCGCGCCAAACCGATAATTTTGGCAATTGTGGAAGAAGCTTTGAGCGCCGGAATCGAAGAAGTTGGTATAGTTGTGCAAAAGGGCGATCGCGCTTTTTTTGAAGATTTCTTTAAAGCCCCTCCGTCTCCCCAACTTTTCCAAAAACTGTCTGTGCAAAACCAAGATTATAGTCAATATTTACAAAATGTAGGACAGAAAGTTACAATTCTTATTCAAGATGTTCAGGAAGGATTCGGCCACGCGGTATTTTGTGCTAGAGAATGGACGAACAGGGAGCCATTTTTGCTGCTGTTGGGCGACCACATTTACTTGTCGGACACTGCAAACTCTTGCGCGCGCCAGCTATTGGATATTTACTCGCAAGTGCAGCAAAGCGTAATTGGTTTGAGGGTGACACAGGCTGAGGTAATTCATCACTACGGCTGTGCGGCGGGTGTTTGGCGGGAACAAGATGCTATTTTGTCTGTGACGCAAGTTTACGAAAAGCCGGATATCGAGTATGCGCGGCAGCATTTAAGCGTAGAAGGCATGGGGGATGATTTATTTTTATCGATGTTTGGGATGTATGTGCTCAATCCTCAAATATTTGATTATTTGGCGGAACATATTAGTGCCAATTTTCGAGAAAGAGGCGAATTTCAGTTAACATCCTGTTTGGAGAAATTGCGGGAGTTCGAGGGAATGGCTGGTTATGTGGTGCAAGGGCGGTGTTTTGACACGGGATTGCCGGAGGTTTACCGGCAGACGCTGATTGATTTTGCCATATCTGGTGGGGCGATCGGCTAACGGGCCTTAAAATTAGACTTGCATTACCTCCCCAAACTCGCTCCTATACAAATGATCTGTGTTTATGCGCGTCAATTTGCCTTAAATCTGCGGTTGATAGCCATCCATTCATTCCCCAATCCCAAATCGCCATACCCCAATCCCAAATCGAAATACCTGCCGCTGCATCGCAGCCTCATCAGCTAAAAGCCCATTGATTCCGTTGTAGGCTGCCCCAAAATCACCTCAATTGTAACGAAGTATTACAAGATGACGCTAAAACTGCATAGAGGGTTGACAGCAAAGAATTAAGTGGCTAATCTAATATACATACCCGGGTAAGTTCAATTCACTGATATGCAAGAAAAGCAAAAAGTTACGCTGTATCTTCCACCTGAACTGCATCGCCAGCTCAAAATCAAAGCCGCAGTCGAAACAGAACCGATGTCATCAATTGCAGAAAGGGCAATTGTCTTTTACCTAGGAAACCCCGAAGTGGTTGACGAAGTAGAAGCCTCCTACGGACAAACCCACCGGGTGTACACTTGTCCAGAATGCACGGGTTCTGTAGTAATGCGAGATGGAGAACTGGCATCAGTAACAAGTCAGCCGAGCGTATTGGCTGAGCAAGATCTTCCAGTAAAGCAGGTGTCAGGCGTCGGTGCCAGCACAGCCAGACCGGGAGAGGAAGAATTGGTTCCCTGCTAAGAATGCCTTGCTTCCCCAAAAGCTAGAACTTATAATTTACTGAAATTTTTCACTAAAATTTTTCTAATTCGGCTAAAGGCAGCATTGAGATTCAGCACAGATAGCACCGTCTCTAGTGGGTCGAGGACTATGCAAGAAGAGATCAGTATCCTAATCCAAGCTCAATATCCTCTGATCTACCTCGTGACATCCGAGGAAGAGCGGTGTGAGCAAGCAATTTCAACAATAGCTCAAGCCAAGCCACAGCGACGAGTATTCGTCTGGACTGTAACCCAAGGCATGATAGAGCGCACGGATCACGGTCAACCTCGGAACACTCAGCAAAGCACCCTCTCGCCACAGGCAGCCCTTGAGTGGGTTATCAGGCAGCGGGAACCAAGCAACAACCCCAGTGGAATCTATATATTCAAAGACCTTCATCCTTTTAAAGATGATGCAACTGTAACAAGGTTATTGCGGGATGCGATCGCCAACTTCAAAGGAACGCAAAAGACAATCATACTAATGTCTCCTTTGCAGCAAATTCCGATCGAGCTAGAAAAGGAAGTAGTGGTATTAGATTTCGCGCTTCCCGACATGAAGGAACTCAACCAAGTGTTGTCCGGTCAGTTGGAGCAAACAAAATCGCGACGCATTACCACAGAAGCGCGAGAAAAACTTTTAAAAGCAGCCTTGGGATTGACTAAGGACGAAGCTGAAAAAGTGTATCGCAAAGCCCACGTTTCGACAGGCCGGTTAACTGAAGAAGAAGTAGACATAGTTCTGTCGGAGAAAAAGCAATTAATTCGGCGCAACGGCATTCTAGAGTTCGTTGAAGAAGATGAAACCCTGGATGCAGTAGGCGGTTTAGAAGAGCTGAAACGGTGGCTCAAGCAGCGTTCCAACGCCTTTACAGAAAGGGCGAGAGAATACGGTCTGCCCCAACCAAAAGGGATGTTAATTCTCGGCGTACCGGGCTGCGGAAAATCGCTGATTGCCAAGACTACATCGCGCCTTTGGGGACTGCCCCTGCTGCGGCTAGATATGGGCCGAGTCTACGACGGCTCGATGGTGGGTAGATCTGAAGCCAACCTCCGCAACGCTCTAAAAACAGCAGAATCCATCTCTCCAGCCATCCTGTTTATCGACGAACTAGACAAAGCCTTTTCCGGAGGCACTGGTTCTGCTGACTCAGACGGAGGCACCTCCAGCCGAATTTTCGGTTCATTCCTCACTTGGATGCAAGAAAAGACTTCCCCAGTCTTCGTAATGGCAACAGCCAACCGCATCGAGCGGTTGCCGGGGGAATTCTTGAGGAAAGGCCGGTTCGACGAACTCTTCTTTGTTGACCTGCCTACCAAAGAAGAACGCCAAGATATATTCAACATTCACCTGTCAAAGCGCCGTCGGGACATCTCTCGCTTCGATTTAGAGCAGCTTTCCAATGTTTCCGAGGGCTTTTCAGGCGCAGAAATTGAGCAAGGGTTAGTAGCAGCCATGTACGAGGCCTTCGCTCAAGATAGAGAGTTTACGCAGTTAGATATCATCGCGGCCATTAAATCCACATTGCCACTGTCTAAAACCATGACCGAACAGGTCAGCGCCCTCCGAGATTGGGCGAGACAGCGCGCACGGCCCGCTGCGTCTTCCGTCGCTGAATATCAGCGAATGGAATTCTAAAAGCTTTCTCCTGGTCCAAACAGGAGCAAAGGCTAGCAACAGCTAGCAGTTCGATTGAAAAGCCGCCCAGCGGCACCGTTAAATCCAGACCGTTGTTGTTTCTCTCTCAGTTTTATTAGGAGGAAATCCAATGTCTCACTTTAGCACTCTGCGTACCAAAATCACCGATGCCGAAATCCTGAAAGCTTCCCTGCGCGACTTGGGCATTTCAGTCAAGTCAGAAGCTGATGTTCGCGGTTATAACGGTCAGCGCGTTCGCTCCGACATCGTAGCGACTCTGGAAGGCGAATATGACCTGGGTTGGTCTCGCAATAGCGATGGTTCCTTTGACTTGATTGCCGACCTCTGGGGCGTGGCCAAAAAGCACAATCAAACTGAGTTAATTAACTCCATCAACCAGAAGTACGCAGTCAACAAGACCTTGGCAGCAGTCAAGCAGCGCGGTTTGCAAAACGCCAACGTCAAGCTGGTAGTGCAAAATTAATCGCCGTGCGCGTTTCTAAGCTTGCGGGTTAACCAAATACGGGTTAACCCGTTTTTTGCGCTTGAGTTTTTAGGCACTGCCCCTACAGCCCACATTCCGCAGATGTGATTATCTTACTGGTAGTTTTCAAAAATCAAAGCCATCAAACTTTTTTTAGTCTAACTCTTTTAACTTTAATTTATATTTTTTATGAAAATTAGTAGACAATATCTCAAGTTGAATCCCGGTTTTTTTCGGTGACAATAACTTGCTCAATTTATTAGGCAATATACTCCAATAAATCCGCAGTTTTTTTGACCGAGAACATTATTGTCTGGGTCGAAATTTATTGGCTCGACAAGTATCTCAATGTGACGGCAAATCTCTCTGATTAAATAATCAGATAATATTGACGACAGACTGTCCCTAAACAAGAGAGAATTTTTCGATGTTCTACCGTTAAATTGCTCACTTGCTT